>CAYZLP010000435.1:0-4890 GCA_964478635.1 uncultured Caldilineaceae bacterium | reverse complement strand
TAGTCGGCCACGCCGCTCCCACGGGGCGCCACGAAGTCCGCCAGGGCCAGGCTGGCCCGCCCGGCGCCGTTGTCCGTCTGCTGGCGCAGGGTGTGGAAGCGAGTCAGCACGGTCTCACGCGTTTCGTCGCTGTAGATCTCGATGTCATCGCCCACGCTGTTGGCCGGGAAGAGACCGATGACGGCATTGGCCGTCAGCCCGGCCGGCGCATCGTGGCCGTTGGGCGTCACCACCGGCTCCTCGGCCATGAGCTGCCCCAACATGGCCTGGGCATCGGCGAAGAGTTTGCGCGCCTCCTCACCCTTGACCGGATCGTTGAGGATCTCCGGATAGCGGCCCCGCAGCTCCCACGCATGGAAGAAGGGCGTCCAATCGATGTACTCGACAATCTCTCCGAGCGGAATGGCCTCATAGACGTGCGTCCCTGTGAAGCGGGGCGCCATTGTCGGATTCGCTTGCCAATCGATGGCCAAACGTCGCGCCCGGGCCTCCTCCAGCGAGAGCAAGGGTTTGCGGCGCCGGTTGGCATGGTGGCTGCGCAGTTCCTCGTATTCATCGGCCACGTTGGCCGTAAACGATGCATGGCTATTGGGGTTGAGCAAGCTCTCGGCGACGTTCACCGCGCGGGAGGCGTCGAGAACGTGGACGGTGGGGCCGCTGTAGGCCGGAGCGATCTTCACCGCCGTATGGATGCGTGAGGTCGTCGCGCCGCCGATGAGCAGGGGCTGGGTGAAGCCTTGGCGGGTCATCTCTTTGGCCACGTGGACCATCTCGTCCAGCGACGGCGTGATGAGTCCGCTCAGGCCGATGATGTCCGCGCCCTCGGCTCTGGCCGTGGCCAGGATCTTTTCGGCCGGAACCATGACGCCCAGATCGACGATTTCATAGTTGTTGCAGGCCAGGACAACGCCGACGATATTCTTGCCGATGTCGTGTACGTCCCCCTTGACCGTGGCCAGCACGATCTTGCCCGCTTTTTCTGCCGCGCCCTGGCGGCTCTCTTCGATAAAGGGCTGGAGGTAGGCCACGGCCTTCTTCATGACGCGCGCGCTCTTGACGACTTGGGGTAGGAACATCTTGCCGGCCCCGAAGAGATCGCCCACGACGTTCATCCCGTCCATGAGCGGCCCTTCGATCACCTCCAGCGGATCGCTGACCTGGAGCCGCGCTTCCTCCGTGTCCTCGATGATATGCTCGAGATTGCCCTTGACCAGCGCATATTCCAGCCGCTTGTTGACCGGCCAATGGCGCCAGGCGTCATCCTGCACCTGCTTCTTCTCGCTGCCCTTGACCGTCTCGGCAAAGGCGATCATGCGCTCGGTCGCGTCGGGACGGCGGTTGAAGATGACGTCTTCCACATGCTCTCGCAGGTCAACCGGGATGTCGTCGTAGATGGCCAGCTGCCCGGCGTTGACGATGCCCATGTCCATGCCGGCCTGGATGGCGTGGTAGAGAAAGGCCGCGTGCATGGCCTCGCGTACGGGATCGTTGCCGCGGAAGGAGAAGGAAAGATTGCTCACGCCGCCGCTGATCTTGGCGTGGGGTAGGGTTTCCTTGATGATGCGCGTCGCTTCGATGAAGTTGACGGCGTAGGCGTTGTGCTCCTCCATGCCGGTGGCAATGGCCAGAATATTGGGATCGAAGATGATGTCTTCGGGCGGAAATCCAACCGCTTCGGTCAGAATGCGATAGGCCCGGCTGCAGATTTCCACCTTGCGTTCCAGGGTGTCGGCCTGACCGGTTTCATCGAAGGCCATGACGATGACCGCAGCGCCGTAGCGCCGGATGAGCCGGGCCTGTTCGATGAACTCTGCCTCGCCCTCCTTCAAGCTGATGGAGTTGACGACCGGCTTGCCCTGGACGCACTTGAGACCCGCCTCCAGGATCGACCACTTGGAAGAATCGATAACGACCGGTACCTTGGCGATATCCGGCTCGGTGGCGATAAGGTTGAGGAAACGGGTCATGGCCGCCTCGCCGTCGATCATGCCGTCGTCGAAGTTGACGTCGATCAGCTGCGCGCCGTTTTCGATCTGCTGGGCGGCAATGGCGGCCGATTCTTGATACTGCTCTTCCTTGATGAGCCGCTTGAACTTGGCCGAACCGGCCACATTGGTGCGCTCGCCGATGTTGACGAAGTTGGTCTCCGCGGTGATCACCAGCGGCTCCAGCCCGCTCAGGCGCAGGCGCACAGGAATTTCTGGGGCGACACGTGGCTCGACGTCGGCCACGGCCGCCGCAATGGCGCGGATGTGGTCGGGGGTGGTGCCGCAGCAGCCACCCACGATGTTGAGAAAACCGTCCCGGGCGAAGCCGCCCAGCACCTTGGCCATATGCTCCGGCGTATGGTCGTATTCGCCGAACTCGTTGGGCAGCCCGGCGTTGGGATAGAGGCTGACCAGGGCATCGCTCACGTTGGCCAGCGTCTCCACGTAGGGCCGCATCTCGTCCGCGCCCAGCGCGCAGTTGAGGCCGATGCTCAGGGGGCGGGCATGCTGCATGGCGATCCAGAAGGCCTCGGTCGTCTGGCCGGAGAGGGTGCGCCCCGAGGCATCCACGATCGTGCCCGAGATCATGACCGGCACGGTCTGGCCGCGCTCGGCGAAGAGTTCGTCGACTGCGAAGAAGGCGGCCTTGGCGTTGAGGGTGTCAAAAATGGTTTCGATGAGCAGCAGATCCACGCCGCCGTCCAGCAGACCCCGAGTTTGCTCCTTGTAGGCATGCTTGAGCTGGTCGTAGCTCACATTGCGAAAGGAGGGATCGTTCACATCGGGTGAAATGGAGGCAGTGCGATTGGTCGGCCCCAGTGCACCGGCCACGAAGCGCGGCTTTGCCGGCGTCGTCGCGGTCATGGCGTCGGCGGCGCGGCGCGCGACGCCGGCCGCGGCCACGTTCAACTCATAGGCCAAGGCCTCCATGCCGTAATCCGCCTGGGATATGGCCGTCGCGTTGAAGGTGTTGGTCTCGATAATGTCCGCCCCGGCTTCCAGAAACTGGCGGTGGATCTCTTCAATGAGTTCCGGCCGGGTCAAGACGAGAAGGTCGTTGTTGCCCTTCAAATTGGAGGGCCAATCGGCAAAGCGCTCGCCCCGGTAATCCTCCTCGGAGAGTCCGTAGCCCTGAATCATAGTGCCCATGGCGCCATCCAGAATGAGGATGCGCTGTTGGGCCAGTTCCTGCAGTTGTTGCTGAAGCGTCATGTTGAGTCGTTTCCCGATTAGTACGGCCAGAAGTCACAGGGTCACCGCAGGCTGAGCATGTCGAAGCCAGCGGCGGTTGCGTAATTTCATCTACGGTATCAAGCGAATGGCGATATCAGATTGCGGTCCCGGCGCGTGCTGGCCTGGGCCGCATGCGTGCCCCTGAACTGTATCGACCCTGGGCGAAAGAATCCTTCGGTTCAGACATTGATGAGTCATCTGGTTTACTATACTTTCCCGGAACGCAAAAGCGGACATGATTCAATCATGTCCGCTCGCTCTGCAACGAATCCGCCGGCCCGGGCTGTCGAAGGCGCTTGCATCAAATGCCCCGGTGCGCCGGCGTCTACTGGGTCGTTTTCTGGAAGACGAGTTCGAAGCTGGTGTGGATGCCGCGGAAGCGATCCTCGATACTGCCCATGCCGGCCCCGCGCACTACTTCGCTGGGCAGTCCCTCTACCTTCACGCTGTAGGCATAACCGGAGGCGTACATCTGGAAGTTAAAACCCAGGTCGGGCGCGGCTTTGTCTTCGACCCTGCCCGTATGGCTGCCGTCACCCCAGAAGACGGTGACCGGCTGCCCCACGATACGGTCGCCATTCTCGTCTAGCGCTTCCACATAGATATGGTGTTTGCCGCCGGATTCCTTTTCGTCCAGCCAGCGGGCCTCGATCAGGCGCCAGTATTGCTGGCCCGGCTGCACGTTGGCCGGCTCTACGTTGACGCCCAACTGATCCAGGCGTCCATCCCACGCCCGGGGCGCGGCCGCGGCGGCTGCAATCTCGGGCTCGGGTTCCGGTTCCTGAATTTCCACCGGCGCGGCAGCCGCGATCACGGGCGCGGGCGTATTCGTCGGCGCCGGGGTCGGGGTCGGCGTGATGGTGGGCGTCGCGGTGGGAATCGGCGTGCTGGTCGGGAAAGGCGTGTAGGTCGGCGTAGCCGGTACCTGCTGATCCGCCAGAGCAACGGCCTGAGCCAGACCGTCGTCCATGGCGGCAACCTGGAAGCTGCCCACGCGATAGACGGCATCAATGGCGCTGTTGCTCATGGTCGCCGGATCCTCAACCAGGGCGGCGCCGCCCAACATGCGGTTCATGGCCATGGGCGCGGCCACGCCAATGAGATAGACGAGCAAGAGCAGCAGCACCAGGAGCTGGACTTTGGCCAGCGTGTCCAGATCACGGAACCAGCGAATCGGTCCGCGCCGGCTCGTGGCGGGCGCAGGCTGCTGCATGTTCGCCACCCGTGGATCCTGGTAACCCACAGGCGCCATGGCCGACGCATTCGGCGCATAGCCCTGGGAGGGCGCACCGGCTTGCTCGCCCATGCGCTGGCTGAGAATGCGGCTGATGTTGATCGCCAGACCGGGATAGCTTGCCAGCAGCTGATTGAAGTCTTCTTTGCTCAGCGTCCACACGTCCACATCGGTCTCGGCGACGGCAGTGGAGTTGTGAGGCTGATTGCTGAGCAAGGCGCGTTCGCCAAAGGCCTCGCCCGGACCCAAGACCCAGCTGCCGCCGCTGAAGGGCTGAATCCGCACCTGGCCATTTTCCAGCAGGAAAAGGGATTCAGCAGGGGCGCTGGCCCGGAAGATCTGCTCGCCGGCGCGGTAGCGATTGGGTTCCAGATGCTGGGCAATCTGGCGCAGTTCGGTGTCGCTCAGATCGGCAAAGAGGCGGAAGGTGCGAAT
>CAYZLP010000434.1:0-4894 GCA_964478635.1 uncultured Caldilineaceae bacterium | reverse complement strand
GCGGCCCAATATTCGCGTTCGTCCGCCTGATGCCCCAGCAGCAAATTTGCCTCGACCGTATCGTACCCTTCATCCTGCAGGTTATAGGCTTGCAGCTTGGCTTCTAACCCGATGCCGCGACCTTCCTGACGCAGATAGACGATCACGCCACATGCTTCGCCGGCAATCAGTTCCATAGCCCGGTGGAGCTGCTCACCACAATCGCAGCGCATGGATCCGAGCACGTCACCGGTGAAACATTCAGAATGAACGCGCACCAAAACATCGTCACGTCCGGCAACATCGCCCATGACAATCGCAAGATGTTCCTTGTTGTCGATATCATTCTTATAATGACATAGTTGAAACTCACCGGTTGGTGTGGGAATACGGGCGCATGCGGTACGGGTAATTTCGGGTAATGGATGGCTTGGCTTCATTGCGATAGATGCTGAGTGGGACCGGAGCCGGTCGCGGTAATGATGATTCAATGATTACTATTGGCTTGGCCAGTATATCACAGACGGAAAGCGCTGAATCAGTAAGCTGTCGTCCCCTGCCGTACTTTGGACCGGCGCTCTTTACGGTTCGCTGGAGCGCTCAGTGCGGGTATCTGCTACGAACTGTTCGCCTTCTCACAGGGCGGCAGGCTCTGTTGGTGCAGTCGATTCTCTTCCGGGTAAGGAAAGATGTCTACGATTTCACCGCCCTGAATTCTCTGCTGCATCCCTTGCCAAAACTCAACGGTGAACAGCCTGCCGTGTCTGTCGCGCATCACCGTGCGCAGCGGTTCGGGAAACCAGAGAAAACGTTCAAATTCCTCGGGGAATATGTCATTTTTGCCGACCGAGAACCAAGGCTGCGCCGACATTTCATCTTCATAGCTGCTTGATTCGGGCATGCGGCGGAAGTTGCAGTCAGTCAGCAAACAAAGCTCGTCATAATCATAGAACACGACGCGCCCGTGGCGGGTGACGCCGAAATTTTTGATAAACAGGTCACCTGGAAAGACATTGGCTGCGGCCAGGTCACTGATGGCATGACCATAGTCGATGACCGCAGCAATCGCCTTCTCGATCCCCATCTCCTTAATGTAGAGGTCGAGCGGGTAGAGGCGGCGCTCCGTATAGAGATGCTTGAAGACAACCTCATCTTCGGTCACCTGCACGGAACTGGGCGCCACTTTCAGCAGTTCATCGATCAGTTCCTCCGAGAATCGGTCCCGGTGGAAGGTTAGATTTTCGAACTCCTGGGCATCGACCATGCGCCCGACCCGGTCATGCTGAAAGACCAGGCGATAGCTCTCTATCACCTCTTGGCGAGTCGAGGTTTTGGGATAGGCAAACCGGTCTTTTATGACTTTGAACACTACGTCGTAGGAGGGGAGCGTGAAGACCGTCATGACCATGCCTTTTGCGCCCCGGGCAATTTGGAAGCGGTCGTTCGAGTTGCCCATGTGACGGTAGAGCGAGCGATAGAGCGTAGTCTTGCCGTGCTTGTTGTAACCGAGCGATGTGTAAAGTTCGGCTATGGGCTTCAACGGCATGATCGACTTGAGAAATCCGACAAGTTCGCCCGGGTTGTCGGCTTCGACGTGAAAGTAGGAGCGGGTGAAGCTGAAGACCATGCTGGCCGAATTCTCTGTCATGAGGACTGCGTCGGCCACGATACCCGCGCTGGTGTTCAGCA
Source organism: uncultured Caldilineaceae bacterium (assembly GCA_964478635.1). Taxonomy (GTDB): domain Bacteria; phylum Chloroflexota; class Anaerolineae; order Caldilineales; family Caldilineaceae; genus JAGRCP01. The sequence continues at coordinate 3,226 of CAYZLP010000434.1, read as the reverse complement.
GGGGCAGAATCAGCGGCGTAATGCGATTCCGGCAGCGAATCCGGCCGATCAGGTAGGCGCCCTTATTCCGGAAGAAGACTGATTTCAGCATTTCGATCCGGTCGAATTCGGGCGAATCCCACGCTTGACCGAGATAGTCGTCCAGTTCTTGGGCGATCCTTGCTGCATCCCCCTCCAGGTCGGCCCAGCCGCCCTGAAATTGGTAGCATTTGAGGATGGTCTGGATGAGCGCCTCGGTCGTATTCAGGCGCACGAAGACGTCAAAGATGTCCGGCGTTTCGCCGCTGGGCACCCAGGTTGCGCCGAACCAGACAAACTCAAGGTTTTCGTCTACGCCAATCGTGGTGAAGATCCGCCGGGTCACTGAATTGAAAAAGGTCTCGGCCAATTCCAAATCGTTGCGCCGGGTGATGAGCCGGGCGTAGATCTGGCGGGCATTTTCCCAGATGCGCTTCCCGGTCACGTCGTCTCCCAACATCGTGCGCAGACCGCCGACGATTTCCTTGATGATCTGTGAATACAGTTCCAGTCGCTCCCGGGCATCGCGCTGGTGGGCGTGCCAGTCGCACTCCTCAAACCGCTGACGCGCGCGCAGGGTAATGGCTTTGAAACGGTGGTCGTAGGTTTCGTAAGCGTCGAAGATGGCCGTGGCCGTTGCTTTCGCAAGTTGACGGTAGCGCTGGCCGCCCGGTTCGAGGGCGAGCGCTGGGTCCTGTGGGGAATGTTGCTGGGCAGGAGCGGTAGTCACGTCGATTTCCTTCGGATTGGATAGCCGCCGCCCACTTTGGCCTGCATGTACTCTGCATAACGAATTGGCCGGCGTTCGGTCCGCGTCCGACAAACGAATTGCGCTCATTATACCGCTTGTTGGATGAATGTGGAATCTATATTGTACGCCTACAGGATTTCTCAAGTTTCCGCCAATCGACCGCGGATCAAGCCGGATGCGGCGGACTTGCCGTGCACTTTTCGAACGATCGGACGGATTACCTGCAAGAAATTTGCCGAGTCCCGCCAAATCCGTGGTCGATTTGGTTCAAAATGCGAGTTGCTGGTGCGCCTGGCGAAGGAAACGCCCGCTGCAGACGATAAACGTAGTGACAGGTCGATTCTCTCGAGATTGATCGAACGAATGTTTCGTATGTTTGCTAATTTCTAGGGGGATGTGTATACTCTGGCGAATGAGTACATAATAAACGACTGCAACCCACTAACGTCGACTTCACGCTGCCGGCCTGATCGGTAAACCAGTCGATTGGTGGGGATTTGGTGTCTACATTGCAGTCACTGGCGTTGGCATGGCACAGTATGTGGGTGACGCTGGCAAAGGCTGGCATGCACCTGGCACGATTACTGACCTAACGTGGAATATGAGCATCGATACCTTCGTCGTTGAGCAACAAGGATTTGCCCGCCGGTTGCCGGAGTCAATGGCTGACTCCGGTTGGATGAGCGACAATCGCCTTCTGAGCCGGCTCAAGAAAGGAGACGAACAGGCTTGGATGCTGTTATTACGAGAGTGGCAGGGGCCGCTCTACCGGTATTTCAGCTACGCACTGCCCGATCCGGATCTTGCCGGTGAAGCGCTGTGCGCCACGCTTGAGGCGACCATCCGCGCCATACCGCAGTTTGATGGCAGCCAATCGTTGACGATTTTTCTCTATTCGCTGGCTGCACAGCGGGTTTCGATGTATAGCCGCAAGCGCAAAGCAGGCAAGCGCCCGCCTATCCCCTCCGGTACAGGAGGGCAGCCTGACACCTTTCGGGCCGTGCTGACAATGGTGCCCCAGCGCCAACGCCAAGCGCTCTTGTTACGATATCATCTCGGCTTAAGCGTCACCGAGATAGCCAATATCCTGGGGCAAACACCGACGGAGATTGAGCGAACGCTTGATCGTGGTTCCCGTCAATTACGCGACGCTTTGGGAAGCGTAGGCTACCAATAATGGCAAAAGAATTTTCCGATCAGGAACTTCATAATCTATTCCAGGACCATCTTCCGCCGGTCGAGTTGCCGCCTCACCTGGCAGAGCAAGTCCGACGACGGGTGCTGGATGAGGTTGCGCTAACCTACCAACGGGACGATAGCCAGGCAGCGATGGGCTATTCTTCGCCGTTCGAGACGGCGCGCCGGCCCGTCAGGGAACCGGAGCCGCAACCCAAGTTCCTTGCGTCCATGAGCGAACGCTTCTCGTGGTGGCGCTTTGCCACCGGTCTTGCATTGACCGGCGCCACGGTTGCGGTGCTGCTCCTTTTCGTCTTGACGCTGCCCCAACTGCTTACACCGGATATGCCCGGCGAGTCAACCACCGGCGCGGCCGTCCTGCCGCCGATTGAGGCCACCCAGGGTGAACCGCAGTTGGCCGACGTAGCGGTTTCCGGCGGACGTGCGACCGTTCTGCGCAATGAATCCAGTACATTGGATAATCTGGCCGCCAATACGTCGGCTACCCTCAGCCAGCGCGACGAACTCATGACGCTGAATGGAACCGCTGAAGTGGAGCTCTTCCCGAACCAGCGGATGATTGTCCAGCCCGCGTCACGGTTGCTCTTTGACATCCTGTCGCAGGAAGATAGCGCAACGACGACCGTTGTCAAAGTCCAATACGGCGACGTGGAATTCCAACTGGATGGACCGTTGGGACAGGCAGACATCTTTGAGGTTGTGACCGATCAGACGCGCATTCAGTCCCGCGATGGTGTCTTTGTCGTGCGACCGACGCTGAATGACGAAACCTATGTAGAAGCATTGGCCGGTACGGTCTTGGTCGGGGCGCTGGATCAGGTGGTCGAGCTCAACGCCGGCCAGAGTACCTTTGTCGATTCCGGGACGCAAGAACTGGTGGTCATGTCGGCTGGTGAGGAGCCTCCGACGCCGGCGGACGTCGCGGCCCAGATTGACGCAAACGATCCAACACCGACACCGGTTCCGACCTACACACCGGTGGAGGAAAGCGAGCCCGAGGAGCCTGCGGCCGTTGCGTTGGCGGAAGATCCGACTGCAACACCGACAGAGGCGCCCACAGAAGCGCCAACGGACGAGCCGACTGAAATGCCGACCCCAGTTCCCACGGAGACTGCGACGCCGGTACCGACCGAAACTGCGACTTCGGAGCCGACAGCTACCGCGACCCCCACCCAGCGACCGCCGGCGACTGCAACGCCGACGCCGACGGAAACGTCCACGCCGGAGCCCCGCAGCGTACGCCTGATCGTCCCGAATCCG
>CAYZLP010000433.1:0-4901 GCA_964478635.1 uncultured Caldilineaceae bacterium | reverse complement strand
GTCATCATGCGCACCGGCCCTGCAGACACCAAACGGGCAAATTCTGCCACGCTGGGCGGGCGAATATCTTCCTTCCGCTGGGCGCCGGGGAATTCCGGACTGATGTAGGGGCCTTCCAGGTGAACGCCCAACATCCGGGCGCCGTCGGCCGGTCGGACAGATGCGCCGGCAACGGTGCGCACGGCCGCCTCGATGGGATCGAGGGGTGCGGTCATGGTCGTAGGCAGGAAGCCGGTTACGCCGTGACGGGCGAAGAAGCGGGCCATGGCGGCCAACGCATCCGGGTCTGCATCCATGGTGTCATGGCCATGGCCGCCGTGGACGTGGACGTCGATAAAGCCGGGCAAAACGTAGCAGCCGGTGGCGTCCAGGTGCGCTGATCCGGAGGCAGCCGCTCCGGTCGTGACAGCAGTAATCACCTCACCTTCGGTATGCACGTGAGCTGCGGCGAACCCGTCACGATCAGCGGTTCGGACGTCCACGAACTCTGCAGGCAAGCGGCCTTGGATGATGGCGAGGTTTGACATGGCCTGGGTTCCTCAGTGGTTAATGGCGTATTGCATTCCGGGATTCGACCGGGACGATCTCGCCTGGCGAAGTCGGCTTGGTCGAATCCCGGAATGCGATACGCTTACGCGCACCATTATCCCTCGATCTGGTTCACCGGCTTGAGATAGATGACGCCCAGAGGCGGCAGGTTGAGCGACGCCGAATGCGCACAGCTCTGCCACGAAGTCGGCTCGGGGAAGATGGTCTCACTGTTGCCTACGCCGCTGCCGCCGTATTGAGGCCAATCGCTGTTGAGAATCTCCCGATAGGGCGTTCCAGCCGGCAAGCCGACCCGGTAGCCCAGCCGCGGGACAGGCGTGAAGTTGCAGACGATTACCATATGATCGGCCGGATCCTTGGCCCGCCGCGTGTAGCTGAGGATCGATTGGTCGGCATCACTCAGATCGATCCACTGGAACCCTTCCCAACTGCTGTCGATCTCATGTAGAGACGGCTCACGCAGATAGAGATGGTTCAGCTCGCGGGCGTACCGCTGCAGCTGCTGATGGTCTGGCTGATCCAGCAGGTGCCAGTCCAGGCTCTTGGCTTCGCTCCACTCGTTCCACTGGCCGAATTCACCGCCCATGAAGAGCAGCTTCTTGCCCGGATGGCTGTACATATAACCATAGAGCGCCCGCAGATTGGCGAACTTCTGCCAGAGATCACCCGGCATCTTGTCCAGCATAGAGCGCTTGAGGTGGACCACTTCGTCATGGCTGAAGGGGAGGATGAAGTTTTCGTGGAAGGCATAAATCAGGCTGAAGGTGATCTGCCCCTGGTGGTAGCGCCTGTGGACGGGTTCCTTCTCGATATAGCTGAGCGTATCGTGCATCCAGCCCATGTTCCATTTGTAATCAAAGCCCAGGCCGCCGGTGTAGGTCGGCCGGGAAACCATGGGCCAGGAGGTGCTCTCCTCGGCAATGGTGACAACGCCCGGCGCTTCTTCATGGAGCACGTCGTTGAATTTGCGCACAAAATCGATGGCTTCCAAATTTTCCCGCCCGCCGTATTGGTTCGGGATCCACTCGCCGTCCTCCCGGCTGTAGTCAAGGTAGAGCATGGAGGCCACCGCGTCGACCCGTAAGCCGTCGATGTGATACTTCTTGACCCAGAAGAGCGCGCTGCTCATGAGGAAATTGCGCACCTCATTGCGGCCGAAGTTGAAGATCTTGGTGCCCCAATCCCGGTGTTCGCCCTGGCGCGGATCGGCATGTTCGTAGAGGTGAGTGCCGTCGAAAAAGGCGAGCCCATGACCATCCTTGGGAAAATGGGCCGGCACCCAGTCCAGGATTACGCCGATGCCGTGCTGGTGGCAGTGGTCGACGAAGTATTTGAACTCATCCGGATTGCCGAAGCGGCTGGTCGGTGCGAAGTAGCCCGTGGTCTGATAGCCCCAGGAACCGTCGAAGGGGTGTTCAGTCGTGGGCAGCATCTCGATGTGGGTATAACCCATTTCCAATGCATAGTCGACCAGTTGATGGGCCAAATCCCGATAGCTGAGGAAACCGTCATCCTCGGGAACACGCTTCCAGCTGCCCATGTGCACTTCGTAGATATTGAGGGGCTGATCCAGGGCCTGACGAGCGGCCCGCTCCTCAATCCAGCTCTCGTCGCCCCAAACATATTTGTCCACATCCCATACCCGGGAGTCGGTGCTGGGGCGCACTTCGGCGTAAAAGGCATACGGATCCGACTTGTCGACCTCGTAGCCCATAAAGCGCGACTTGACGGCATATTTGTAATGGACACCCTCAGGCAGGTTGGGTATGAAAATTTCCCAGACACTGCCATTGGGATGCTGGCGCATGGCATGGGTGCGATTATCCCAGCCGTTAAATTCACCGATGACGCTGACCCGCTGGGCATTGGGCGCCCAAACGGCAAAATTGACGCCGGAGACACCGTCGATCTCCCGCATTTGCGCGCCGAGCTTCTCATAGCTTTTAAGGAAAGTGCCTTCCCCGTAAAGATAGAGATCGTATTCGGTCAAGAGGGGCGGGAAACGATAGGGATCTTCCAGCTCATATTCATCCCCGGCCTTGTCGGCCACGATCAGGCGATAGGGAAAGGCTTCGGTCAGATCGGGAAAGACGGCTTCGAAAAAGCCCAATTCGTGCACGCGCTGCAGCTCAGTGCGCATGCCGTCAGCTGCATTCACGACGAAGACGCGCGCGTCCAGGGGTCGAAAAGCGCGCACGGCGAAACCGGTTGCTTCCCCCTCGGCGGTCTCGTCCAGGGCATGCATGCCCAATACGTCGTGGGGTGCGCCATGATAGCCGCCGACGATGGCCAAGACGTCGCCCATGTCAACGGACATGGCGTTCTTGCCGGCAGCATCCCCGGCCTGTGGGGCTTTTTCATCATCCTTGGATTTCTTCGTGCGTTTGGTGCTCATAGTTCCGTCCTCGCTGTATGACGTTCATCATGCATTGGTTAAAGCGGCCGCCCGGGCCGCACGCCGCGCACGGCTCAAGTCTTGACCAGATTGACCCAAGCCGCATCAATTTCAAAGCCACGACTCTCGTACAGGGAAACTGCACGGGCAAAGAGCGTCAGGTGCGTATGCAGCTCAATGGCCTGGCGCCCGATCTGCGACATGGTATGGAGCCCTAAATCGAGTAAATTGGCGCCTAGGCCGCGACCGCGCAGTTCCGGGGCAAGCCAGAAATTGCCCAAGGCCACCCGTCCCGCCTCGGGCAGCGGGTACCAGCTAATATGGCCCCGCAGCAGGTTCTGACGGTTGACCAACACATAGCCGGCATACGGATCACCCTGGTTGTGATTCCAGAGCGTATACTCCTGGCGTCCCGGCGGCTCCCGGCCAGTAAACGGGCGTTCATGACTGACCTCCAGCAAGTTCAGGCCGTGGGCAGCCAGATCCATCGGCGCCGGCGCCGGTCGCACCTGGCCGGCCGTGCGGAGAACCATGGAGACGTCGCCCGGTTCGTCCACCGCATAGCCCCGGCGGGCCAGGAAATGGATCAATTCCGTCTCGCCGGCTTGAATTCCCATGCGTTCGGTGCTGCCGAAAAAGGCGGGGCGTGGACCTTCCACCGCCCCATATCCAGGCTGATTGTGGCCGGCCATGACGACAGGACAAAAATAGAGCCAGCTCTCAGCCGCCTGGAGTAGCCGCGAGCCAATGCCCTGGCCGCGCCGGTCCGGCCGCACGTAGAGGACGGCGATGTTGTGATGCGGTCCCCAACGCACATAGATGCCTTTTTGGGGTGCGGGCTTCATGGCGTGCACCAGCCCGACGAGTTCCGCCTCGCTCTCACTGTGAATGTGCCAGGCCAAGATCAGGCCGTCGGCGTCAAAAGCGGGACAGTCCAACACGCGCCGCCGATATAGGTCCGGCGTCATCGGCAGAAAATTGCGCCGATCGGCAAAGGCTTGATTCCAGAAAGCAACCAGCGGCTCGAGGTCGGCACGGCGAAAAGAGCGCAAGCGCACAGGAGCGGCGGCACGATCGCGTACGTTCATGGCGCTAGCCGCCAATGTACCGGGCATAGAGACCCTTGGCCACTTCTTCATCAGCCGTGCCTTTGATGATGGCCCGGTTGTCGGGGAAGACCGTGAATTCATAGCCGTCAATTTGCGCCTTGAGCAGATAGTCATTCCGGCGGATCTGGCCGGCCACCCCGGCCAGCTGCGCGGCCAGGCGGTTCAGATCAATGGCCTGCCCCCGGTTTACGCTGACCTGCACGGCGTTGCGCCCACAGAGTGTGCTGCTGGTCGTGCCGGCGGTCGCGTTGAGATAGGCATACTCATGAGCGCCGCAAGTGAGACAGTCGGGGCGCCGCATGCCCGCCCCAAATGACTCATATTCGTGGGTCCACACATCCAGGTGAATCAGCCCCGGATTGAGCTCGCCCGACCCGACCATCAGCTTGATGGCCTCGGCCGCGGAGACGGCCGTGATCATGGCCACGGCCGGACCGATGACGCCGGCCGTGTCGCACGTTGGGGTCGTGCCCGGCGGCGGCATCTCACCCAGCAGGCACTGGAGACAACCGGTCGCCGTCCGCGCGCCCGGCAATGCGTCAACGGCAGCGTCCGGAATGAACGTGGCCGTCATGCCGTAGGAAGCAATCACGCCGGTATAGACCCAGGGCTTGCCCAACTTGATGCAGGCATCGTTGAGCAGGTAGCGCGTGCTGAAGTTGTCGGTACCGTCGAGCACGACCGTGGCATCCTGGATGAGGCCGATTACGTTGCCCGGGTTCACATCGGCGACGATTCCTTCGATCTCGATATTCCGGTTCACTGCACGCAGCTTGCGGGCCGCTGCCTCGGCCTTGGGCAGATTGGCGTCGATGTCGTCCTGGTCAAAAAGAATCTGACGCTGGAGG
>CAYZLP010000432.1:0-4901 GCA_964478635.1 uncultured Caldilineaceae bacterium | reverse complement strand
CAGTCGCAGCCCCAACATCATCGTCTCGGCCATGCTCAAGCGCGTATCGATGACCTCGGTAAAAGCAGCTACATCTTCTCCCGCCAAAATGCGGCGGACGTAGCCGGGCACCGGCCTGTGATTCCCCCAACGCCTTTCCACCGGCGGCTCCCCTTTGTCGTCAGCCAGAAACATGTGGCTGTGGGCGCCCGGCCCGATTCCCAGATAGGGTTGATTGCGCCAGTAGACCAGGTTGTGCCGGCAGGCAAAGGCGGGCATCACGCCGTCTGCGGCATCCGCTCGCGCCCAGTTGGAGACCTCATAGTGCCGGTAGCCTGCCTGCGCCAACAGCGCCCGAGCCAGCTCATAGTGATCGGCCGCCTCGTCTTCGTCCGGTTCGTCCACACGGCCAACTTGGACCCAGTGGTGGAGGGGCGTATCCGGTTCCACAATGAGGCTGTAAAGGCTCAAGTGCTCGGGCGCCAGGGCCAGGGCCCGGGTCAATGTCTCTTCCCAGGAGCCAAGCGACTGCCGGGGCAAGCCGAACATGAAGTCGAGATTGATGTTCTCAAAACCGGCTGCGCGTGCGGCGGAAACGGCCCGGTATACATCGTCTACATCGTGAATTCGCCCCAGGAAGCGCAATTCTTCCGGTTGGAAGCTCTGCACACCGAGACTGATCCGGTTGACGCCCAGCGCGTGCAAGAGCTGAAATTTCGCGCGGTCGACGGTTCCCGGATTGGCTTCGCTGGTCACCTCGCAGTCGGCCGTGAGGCGAAATGACCGCTGCATCTGTTCGAGCAGGCGTACGAGCAGCGGCTCGTCCAGCACCGTCGGCGTGCCGCCGCCGATGAAGACGGAGGTTACTGGCTGCTCGGCCAGAAGCGGCTGCCAGCGCTCCATCTCCTTACAGAGGGCCGTCACCGTGCGTTCAAAGTGGGACTCCAACCCGGCGTAGGTATTGAAGTCGCAATAGGGACACTTCTTTTCACAGAACGGAATATGAATGTATAGTCCGAACGGGTCTGCGGGTGTATTCAAGCGAATGACCTGGGCAAAAGCCTGCAGATGGCGCGAACGCGTTGGGTTAGCGATTCTCGAGCCGGAAACCGTGGCCGCGTACGGTGACGATATACCGAAACTCCTCATCAATTTCGGCGACACGCTCACGCAGCCGGCGGACAAGGGCATCGATAGCCTGCTCGCTAACGCCTTCGCCACTGGCCTCGGGCCACACGGCATCGACGATCTGCTCTCGGGTCACGACGCCGCCGCCCGAATTCCACAGGGCTTCCAGCAACCGGTACTGGTGCAAGCTCAACGGCGGATCGACCAAGACGCCGTTGACCCAGACCTGACGCGTTTCTTGATCCAGCCGCAGGCCCTGGTTTTCGGTCTCGAAAGTCAGGGGCGCCGTAGCGCCGGTATCCACAAAAGCAAGCTTGAAGCGCAGCGCGATCTGAATCTCGTCGCCATCCTGAAGCGGAGACGGCTGGCCGATATCCTGGCCGTTGAGATGGGTGCCATTCTTGCTCCCCAGATCTTCGAGCATATACTCGGCGCCGTTCCAGGCAATGCGTGCGTGGACGCGGCTGACCTGGCGATCCGGCAGGGAAATCTGGCACTCCTCACTCCGGCCGATCAAGAGAGGTTGGGTCCGGCTCAACGGCCAACGCCGCCCGGCCTCAGCCCCGCGCTGGAGGACAAGCATTGCGCTTTCCTTGCTTTTGGCGGGCAGGTCGTCAGCCATGGTTTCATTCGGATCGGACGTCGTAGATTCACTCATCATAGGTTCAGTCGTCATGCCTCTTCCTTATCGGATATCCGGGAGATTTGACACGTCGCCGATTCGGTAGCCTGCTGGGGCGACGATTGATGATGGGCTGCGACCACCAATTGACGGGGTAGATCAAAGCTACAAATTGACAGTAGTGTACCCGTCGACGCATAATGAACGCCGAAACATTATACCAAAAATGGCGAATCAATAAAATGCAGTGGCAACAAACGTCTCGACGACGTGTTGACTCGTATCCGGTCTCAAGCGCGGCTCTCGACGCCGACAAAATTGACAACCTCTACCTTGAGCCAGAACTTCTCACACCCTCCGCCGCTTGCAGATTAGAGACGCACCTGGTGATAGGACGTCAACCGAGCGCGATTGTTCCGAACAGTCCAACCGGAACAGGATGGCGGGAGCATCTGACGTGACGCACATATTAGAGCCCGGCACCATATTACGCAAACGATACGAAATCCTTGAACTGGTCGGTCAGGGCGGCATGGGCGCCGTCTACAAGACCAACGATTTACGTCTGGAAGGTCGCATCTGCGCGGTCAAGGAAATTTTGCCGATTCTGTCCGTGGAGACGGCCACTGAAGAGCAGCTCGACCAATTGGCCGACCAGTTTCGGACGGAAGCCAGCGTTTTGGCCCGCCTGGATCACCCCAATCTGCCCAAGGTGTCTGATTATTTCTCTTTGGGGCGGCGTGAATATCTGGTGATGGATTTCGTCGAGGGCCGGGATCTCTACGAGGTGCTGCAAGAGGTGCGCCGCAAGGGCGAGTTTCTGGAAGAGATACAGGTGCTGGCCTGGGCCGATCAAATGCTCGACGCCCTGGCCTATCTCCAGGAACAAGACCCGCCGGTCATGCATCGGGACATCAAACCGAGCAATATCAAGATCACGCCCCGGGGCAACATCAAGCTGGTTGACTTCGGTCTGGTGAAGGTTCTGCAGCCGGACGAAAGCCGCACCGTTACAGTCGTTCAGGGTCGCGGGACGGTTGCCTACACCCCTTTGGAACAGTATGGGGGGGATACGGGCTTCACCGACTTGCGCAGCGATATTTACAGCCTGTCGGCCACCCTCTATCACTTGTTGAGCGGTGAACCGCCGGTCGATGCAAAGCAGCGCTTTCTGCAGCCGGGCTGCCTGGTTGGTTTACGGGAGCTCAACCCGGCCGTTTCACCCCGGGTCGAACGGGCCATTTTTCAAGGGCTTTCCATGCACCCCAATGAACGACCGGCCAGCGCAGAAGAAATGCGCGAGCTGTTGCTCGGGTCGACCATGGCGCCGACCCGGATCTTGCAGCAGCAATCATTGGGCTACACCCAGCCGACCATGCCCCTATCCTGGGGCGAAATCTTTCGGCAGAATGCAGTCCTGATCGGCCTCGCCCTGGGTCTCCTGGCCATTGCCACGATTATCTCTATCATTCCCCTCTTCACCGGCTAGTTCTTCAGCCAAACAACGTATGTGATTACCAAGACGTCTGACTTTTTGAGAAAGTCAGACGTCTGGATATGGCGCTATACTCTTGTCAAGAACGCTTACTCCGGGTTTCAAACAATCCGGCACAGTCTGTCAGGCTGCGCCGATGAGCCCATCCACAATCTTGGCGGATGAGAGCACGCCCGGCAGACCGGCGCCGGGATGGGTGCCCGCGCCGACGAAGAAGAGATTGTCGAAATCCTCGGAGCGGTTGTGGGGCCGGAACCAGGCAGACTGGAGGAGTGTCGGCTGCACCGAGAAAGCCGATCCCAGATAACTATTGAGCGTGTTCTGGAAATGGAGCGGATCGATATAGTGCTCGGCGACGATGTTCTCCTCCAGATCCGGCAAGTAGTTTTCCTCCAGGAACTGCATGATGGCATCCCGGTAGGGCTTGGCCTGGGTCTCCCAGTCGATATCCGCCCCCAGGTGCGGGACAGGGGACAAGACATAGAAGGCTTCATGGCCTTCCGGCGCCATGGAGGGGTCCGTCATGGTCGGCATATGCAGATAGAGGGAGAAATCCTCCGGCAATCCGCGATTGGCGAAGATGTCGCTCAAGAGCTGCTTGTAGCGCTCACTAAGGATGATATTGTGATGGGCCAATTGCGGATAGCCCGGCTCCGCCTCCGCATAGCGCTTCTTGGTCCCGAAATAGATGACAAAGAGAGACATGCTGTATTTGAGGTTTTTGATACGTCGATCGCTGTTCTTACGCCGGTATTGGGCGGGCAGCATGTTGAGGTAGGTCCACGCAACGTCGGCATTCGAAACGACGGCGTCGGCCCAGTGTTCTGTCCCATCGGCCAGTCGGATCCCCGTAACCTTGCCGCCATCCACCGTGATCTCGCTCACCTCTGTGTTTAGATGCACCGTAACGCCCAGTTCATCCAGCAACCGGCCAAAGCCGTTGACAATGGAACCGGTGCCGCCCATGGCATAGTGGATGCCCCATTCTCGTTCTAAATAGTGAATCAGAACATAGAGTGAGGCCGCATCCAGCGGGTTGCCGCCGATGAGGAGCGGGTGGAACGAGAAGCAGCGACGCAAGAAATCATCTTTCACATACTTGCTCACGTACCCGTAGACGCTCCGATAAGACTGAAGACGAATCAGATCCGGCACGACTTTCACCATGTCGGTCGCATGAAGGAACGGCTGATCGATGAGCGCCATCCCTGTGTTGAAGATGTCCTCAGTAGTGGCCATGAAGCGCTCATAGCCCTCCTTGTCGGCCGGATTCCACTCGTCGATCTGAGAGAGGATGTATTCGTGATCGCTGTTGTAGTTGAAGGCCCGCCCCTCGTGATTGAAAATGCGATAGAAGGGATCGCACTCGACCAACTGGAAGTAGTCCTCCCGGTTGCGCCCGGCCTCTTCCCAAATCTCGTCAAAGAGCCATGGTGCAGTAATGACCGTCGGACCGCCGTCGAACTTGAAACCGTTGGTTTCATACACGTAGGCGCGACCGCCTAGCTTGTCCCGCTTTTCGAACAATTCCACTTCATGGCCGTGAATGGCCAGGCGTGCTGCGGCGCTCAAGCCGCCGAACCCACTGCCGATGACGATGACTTTCTGCTTCATTGCGTTACTTCTTCCTAGTGTAGTTCGGAGTGGCTATTCCGACGGAGACCCGTCGTCACTACC
>CAYZLP010000431.1:0-4917 GCA_964478635.1 uncultured Caldilineaceae bacterium | reverse complement strand
CGACGGCCGCCCTTTCCGTCGCCGCAGTCATGTACTTTGTGCCGATCCCGCCCACCGGGTGGGGACCGGCGCCAGATCGGGCTTTGTTCTTGATGAAAAGGGCCACATCGTCACGAACAATCACGTCGTTGATCAGGCTACGGAGGTCATCGTGGTCTTCTACGACGGGACGGAAGCAACTGCCCGCATTGTTGGGACGGATGATGATAACAATTGGTGCGCACGGTGGTGCTCGAAGCCAGACCGGAAGGCCCCGGTGACTAGTAGGGCTCTCAGCCTTCGGACTTTGATGCCGCTGGAGACCATTGATTCCTTCCAGCTACTCCTTTATGGCGGCCAAATCCAATTCGCTTACCTTCTCCAAGGCTTCTCCCCGGCCAAGAAGATCGGGCGCAAGTACGGCTTTTTCGCGAATCCATATAGGCGCCGCTTCGCGTTCTTCATCCGGTCGGTCCATCACGAAGGCCGCAACCAAATGGTTATCGGCGTCAAGCCACCAGGTACTGAAGCTGCCGTCGTCGATTTGGCCGCGGTGAACTACCGTTGTGGCCGCGCTGGTATCACCCCAAAACTCGTACGAGAGGGAGAAGACATCCGAGAAGAAATATGGTACGTGACGGAATGCTTCCTGCGTACCCAGCATGGCCCGCGCGGCGTGCTCGCCCTGATTTTTGGCGTTGTCCCAATGCTCGAAGCGCCGTCGTTTATCGCCGTGGATATCTCGATACCGGGCGACATCACCCGCCGCAAACACGCCAGGCTGGTCGGTCTCCAGGAACGGATTGACCAGAATGCCATCCTCGATAGGTAGATCCCTGTCTTGCACAAATTCGACATTAGGCTCGACGCCCACGCCGGCCACCACCAGATTGGCTGGCACTTCCTGGCCTGACTTGAGCGCGACTCCGGCCACGCGTCCCTCCACTCCCCGGAACTCTTCTATCAGAGTCCCTGTGACAAACTCAACGCCCCGATCCCTGTAGTACGCTTCAAAGAAACGCGACATCTCGGGCGTGAAGAAGGCCTCCCAGACTCGATCCTCGGGAAATACCAGTGTGGTCGGAACCCCCAGGCGCTGCAGCACGGAGCCCACCTCCATGCCAATGAAGCTCCCGCCGATGACAACGGCGCGATCGGCGTTCCGGGCGTCGGTTCGAATATGGCGGGCATCGTCCATGGTCCGCAGGGTATGGATGCCGCCCTGGTCAAAACCGGGAATCGGCAAGGTCTTGGGCCGCGCGCCGGTCGCGATCAGCAGTTGATCGTAGGTGACAAAATTGTCCTGTAACTGCACACGTTTCTTGGAGAAATCGATCTGCCTGACCACCGTTTCTAGGTGAATGTCGATTTCATGCGCGGAATAGAAATCGGCTTCGTTGATGAGAATATCTTCCTGGGACTCTTCGCCGGCCAGGAATTCTTTAGAGAGCGCTGGCCGGTCATAGGGCAACTCGTCGTCCGCCGACAAGATGCAGAGTTGTGAGCCGGCGCCGTTCTCGGCGAAGATGCGGGCCGCATAACCGGCCACAATGCCTCCACCGACAATGACGTACTGATATTGGGTGCTGGACATGTCTCCTCCTTTGATGCGTTCCGTCGCGATTCGTCCGGCGAGGGAAGTTAATCGAGCAACGATTTGTTTCGATTAGTTGAATGCAGGCGGGTCGCTGGCGGGGAATGATTCCCAGGACGCCTCTTCGACGATATCACGTTTCTCGGCGCCCCTGGACTCAACGGTATCTTGCTTGGACGTCTCTTCTTCGCGCGGCCCGCTGTCGGAGCCGAACGTGCGGGTGTCGAGATTGGCTGTTTCGTAGAGATAGCAGCGGCCCGTTAATCCACGCCACACCAAATATGCTCCTGCACCCGCCAATGCAAGGTAGGCAAACAGCCGCCGCGATAGGACGAACAACGTCGTTCCGCCAACCAGAAGCGAAGCCAGGCGTTCCCAATCATTCACGTTCATAGGGTAACCCGCCAGGGCATCACGGTTGGACAGAAAACTATGCACCGGTTGCGGGGCGCCGCTGTCGGTCTGGTGCACGTCAGGTGCTTCATTTACGGTCATTTTGTTTTTTCCTTTCAAAAAGGGGAGTCGAGCGGAGAATCATAGCCGGGCCAAGAATTGCTTGGCCTGATAGTCCCACTCCTGGCTCTGAATATCGACCGCGGTCTGCTGATCCTTAGTCCGTACGGTCACTTGCACGTGACCTCCGCCTCCAGTCAGATAGACAAGATCATGATCCGACTGGACAAGTTCGAGTCCTATGCCGTCAGCGCCAAAGAATTGACGCGCTTTTTCCAAAACCAGCTCTGGAGAATGGTCGGTTGATCCACCCAAATGAATCATCTTATGAACTCCTTCTCGTAATTAGAGGGCTCGTGACCAGGGGGAACCTAACGTACAGGTTAGCCGAGTAGAGGAGAAGCGTCGATAGATATTTATATGGCTTCAGGATGGGGATACGGATATAGATGTTGTCTTCCGTCGCCAGACTATTCCGTCGCCAGACTATTCCGTCGCCAGACTATTCCGTCACCAAACTATATCGGAGTCTAAACCCCATAGCTATATCAGAGTCTATCGACGGGCTGACGTGCCGCCCCTACAATTCTTGCGTGGCTTATCGGCTTCCGCCGCCGCCACCAGCCAATTTTCGGGCATGGGCGCGTCTGAATACGGCAGGCGGGCACGCGGCGGAAGCCCTATTAGCAAGGAGGAACCTTTTCATGTTGCGTACATTACGCTTTGTTTTTACGGTTTTTGTCAGCCTGGGCATGTTTCTGTCCATTGTCACTACCGGTTTGGCCCAGGAAGGGACAATGGGAGACTCTACCGCTCAGCCGGATGGGTCTTTGCCCGGTGATCCGCAAATTGACCTCGTGAAAGTGGCCGACGGATTGGCTGACCCGGTCAATGTGGCAAGCGCCACTGACGGTAGCGGCCGCCTTTTCATTGTCGAACGAACGGGAACCATCCGCATCCTCCAGAACGGAGCAGTCTTGGACGAACCATTTCTGGACATCTCTCAAGCAGTAAAGACCGATTTCTTGGAACAGGGCTTGCTCGGGCTCGCCTTTCATCCCAACTACGCTGAAAATGGACGCCTTTTTGTCTACTACATCGATTGGAACACCAATGGCGATTCCTATTTGGTGGAGTACCGCGTTTCAGCGGATGACGCCAATAGAGTCGATCCCGCCAGCGCCATGGTACTCTTCACCCATGATCAGCCCTACATCAACCACAACGGGGGCACGATCCGCTTCGGTCCGGATGGCTTCCTCTACTGGTCAATGGGTGATGGCGGGCTGGCTGGCGATCCCTATGAAAATGCTCAGGATATCAGTACTGTGCTGGGCAGCATTCTGCGGATCGATGTCGACAGTGCCGGTCCCAACGCCTACGCTATCCCCGAAAGCAATCCCTTTGCCCAGGGCACGATCGCCAGTAGGCCGGAAACAGCAGCCGATTATCACCCCGACGCAGCTCCTGAAATTTGGGCATACGGTCTCCGGAATCCCTGGCAGTTCAGTTTTGACCCCGCCAATGGTGATCTCTATATTGCCGATGTTGGTCAGAACGCCTGGGAAGAGGTGAATTATCAGCCGGCGGATAGCGAGGGCGGTCTCAATTATGGTTGGGATTCATTAGAAGCATCCCATTGCTACCCTGCCGCTGAAGAGAATTGTCACCCTGTGGGCGTTATGCCCGTGGCCGAATTCAGCCATGAGGACGGCAGCTGTTCCATTACCGGTGGCGGCGTCTACCGGGGTGAAGCCGCCAGCCTGAATGGAGTCTATCTGAATTCCGACTTCTGCTCTGGAAAGGTGTGGGGTTTGACTCAGGGCGATGACGGCTGGGTCTACGCCGAGCTTCTGGACACAGAATTGAGCGTTACCGGTTCCGGCATGGATGCAACCGGCAATGTCTACTTCACTTCCTGCAACTGTGAGTTTAGCCGTAACTATGATCCCCTGGCAGATCCGCAGGGCGCCGTTTGGCAGGTCGTGGCCGCTGATATGGTCCCGGCTGATGCGGAGACCGCACCCAAAGCCGCAGCGGCAACCGACGGCGAGCAGCCTGAAGCCTCTGCGAGTGAGGCAAATGAAGTACAAGTCTCCCTCGTGGAATGGGCCATCCAAATGCCAAATGAGCTCCCGGCTGGTGAGACAACCTTCGTCGTCACCAATGAGGGGGAGTTTGACCACAATATCGAGATCACCAACGAGGAGATGGGCGTGGACTGGGTCTTTGACCAGGATTTTGAGTCTGGTGAAACGCAGTCCATGACGGTCGACCTGGCGCCCGGCGAGTACTATGTTTATTGTCCAATCGGCACCCATGCAGCCGAAGGCATGGAGTTGACGCTTACCGTT
The DNA here is from genome assembly GCA_964478635.1 of uncultured Caldilineaceae bacterium. Lineage (GTDB taxonomy): Bacteria > Chloroflexota > Anaerolineae > Caldilineales > Caldilineaceae > JAGRCP01. Next base: position 537 of record CAYZLP010000431.1, on the reverse strand, counting down.
ACCGAGTAGTAGATGACCCGTGCAGTTCACAATGAGGGAGCCGGAGTGACTCAACATCACACCCATTCTTCCGCCCAAATGGATGTTGGCAAATGCCGGGCCACGTTTGTTGAACCCCGAACCGCTACAAGCCAGGGGCATGATTGTCCTGGCTTTGGTCGGTATCGGGGTCAATGGACTGGCAGTGTACCGCCTTCGCCGCAATTGATGGAGCATATGACCATCGAAATTGAGTTTGGCGAGGATGACTGCCGGCTTGCGACGGAAGATGCGCAAGGCAATATCTAATAGAAAGTGTATCTACCCTCTGTGTCGATGTCCATTGTGAGCGGCCTGGAAAGGCTATAGACTTTCAAGTGCAAATTGACAGAGCCTGCCTTGCGAAGGGAATTGGAAAAATATGAATTCAACCAATAAAGATTCGAACCAAGAAGACGATCGACATAGCCAGCCCGACCAACAGAGTCGAAACGCGGAAACACCGATTTTGGAATTTAGCTATGAAGGTCTGGAAGAGGAGATCGAGAAAAAGCGCCG
>CAYZLP010000430.1:0-4934 GCA_964478635.1 uncultured Caldilineaceae bacterium | reverse complement strand
CCCTTCAACTTCGCCGGCCTTGCGGCGCCGCAGGATGGTGCCGGCGCCAAGAAAGCTGACACCCGTAATCACGGCTTCGACAATGCGAATCGGATCGGAGCGGACCACTTCACTGCTGCTGATGGTGAAAAAGGCGATGATGATGTCACCCAGACTGACCAGCAGTGCGGCCGCGCCGGCCACAAGCATGTGGGTGCGCAAGCCGGCCGGTTTATCGGCCAACTCCCGCTCGATGCCCACAATGGCACCCAGCAGCATCGCCAATGTAACGAGCCCCAATATCTGCGAAGTGTTCATACCCCCAATGTAGTCTCACTTCGGCGCCGGAACAATAGACGTTGATATAGAGCAAAGACACAAACCAGGATAGGGATGGCTGCAAGCCCCAGGAAATGACGGAATCGGTTGGGTCTCCCGGCATTGGCGAAGACAGAACCTATCCAAACATGTATCGCCAGACTGTAACATTAGCCAAAGCGGAGACTATCCGACCCTGCTATTATTGGAACGCAAAGGAATGCTGGAAGCACGTTGCAGTTACGTGATTGCGAAGAGAACATCTGAAGAAAAGTGAACGAAGAATGAAACGCCATCATCAACGGACAGAAGAGGAGCCTGTACGGGTCGTTTTGTTAGCCAATCAGCCCCGAATGTTTCGCGAGATGTTGCATAAAGCACTCGCCAAAAATCCGCGGCTGCAGTTGGTATTCGAAATCGACGAAGTCGATCTGATCTCCCGTACGCTGAAATCAGTAGACGCCGATTGGTTGATTACCACCCTGACCTCTGATCAGGAACTGCATTCAACTGCCCAAAAGGCCCTCGCCCAAAACCCGGCGCTCTCCATCATTGGCATTTCGGCAGATGGCAGCCATGTGGAAATTTACGAACGGGCGCATGGCGACACAACCCACAAAGTGCGGCGCGAATCTTTTGACAATATATCGCTGTACCAGTTGCTCTCCATCTTGCAGCAAGACTAGCAGCGGAAGCGTTTACTCCATTGCCTCCTGATCGAGATCGCCTGTCTGCTCATCCTCTTGCCAGAGTGACAGGTAGAGCGCGGCATCTTTGCGGCTATTCACGTGAAGCTTGCTCAATATGTTATGGACATGATTCTTCACCGTCCCCAACTCGATGACCAGCGCATCCGCAATTTCCTGGTTGGTCATGCCTTGACTGATTAGCTCCAAAATCTCCTGTTCACGCGGCGTAAGTTCGTCGTAATCATCCGCATCGATCCCCAATTCAACCAAACGATCCGTCAGCGTGGCAATTCGTTCGATCAGGCGCGCGGCCATCGCGGGAGAAATCAACGCTTTGTCTTCATACGCGGCGCGGATATTGGCCACTAATTCCTGGGGCGGCGCTTCACGAATGATGTAACCGTAAGCGCCGGCGTTGACATAGGCCAACTTCATAGCTTGGCTATCTTCAACGCCCATGATCAGGACCTTGACGTCAAGACCTTGATCACGAACCGCATTTAGAAGCGTCATGGCGCCGTTGTCGGGCAGCGAGGTGCTGATCAGGGCAATGTCGCAGGTCATGGTCTGCAGCAGCTTCAGGGCATCCGCCTCATTGGTTGCCGTACCGGCAATACGAATATCGGATTCGCCTTCCAGCGCGTTGCCAATCAGATCAGCGACAAGCCGTACTCGCTCAACCAGTATTACTTGAATCATGCTGTTCCTCCGCCGGAAACAGAACGGTGTCATCGACAAGGTGAGCCGTTTGGTCAATCCCGGCGAACAACGGGGCAGAGCGTCCTGCGGCTTGAGTGGTGATCGATTACGGTCAGCGAATCTCCACCAGGGGATTGACGTCGCTCTACTGTACAAAATTAATTATAGCACGATTTATCATCATAATCTCTATCCGGGAGTATATCGAACCCCTATACTCCGATGCATAGCGCCCAAGACAGCTTGTCCATACAATGAGAGCAGTTCGTGAGCACGATAGCGGCAGCACATGAAAGCGACCCGGTATTGCGCTCTCAAATCTACGGCGATTTGGGCAGTTTGTCTGCTGTGCAGCCTGAGTCGCCCCCATGATTATGATAAGGAGGATCTCCTAATGAACGAGCAAATCTTGAAAGGAAAATGGCATCAAGTGAAAGGCAATGTGAAGGAAAATTGGGGCCGGCTGACCGATGATGACATCGAAATGCTGCTCGGTGAAGGCGAGCAACTCGCCGGCCGTCTCCAGGAGCGCTATGGCTACTCCCGCCAGCGGGCCGAGCGCGAGGTCAACCGCTTCATGGACAGCTTCGCGGACGACAGTCCATTCGATCAGATCCGGGAAAAACCCATGGAAACGGTGCGCGAGCACCCCTGGTTTTCCGGCGCTTTCTTTGGTGGTATCGGCCTTCTGCTGATTGGATATCTCCTGAATCGCTACTTCACCGACTGAGGTTCTGACCTGAAAATGGACCGCGGATGACGTTGATCATGCAGATCTGCGCGGATTTTCACCCCTCGTAGTGGGAATTGGCGCAGGTAAATTTCCCGGCAACTACGTCCCCGGCACGATCGATGAGCTTGCTCGCTGACCAAAGTAAGCCTGGATCGTGCCGGGGACAGTTGCGGGGATCTGTTGTTTTGAACAAGGAAAAAAGATGAATTCAGAAAATACCAGACCGGTTGATGGATCGATAACCAAGCTGCGCAAAGCCTTGCAGACCAATGCCGAGTTCTACCACGCTGCGGCCATCAACAGCGCGCACGAGGCAATTGCATCGATCTTGCGGATGCGGGCTCAGGAACGAATGGAACTTGCGGAAGAGCTGGACGACGAAACGGCCCGGACCGCAGAGTCGCAGCCGGCTGATGGTCTGCTGCCGGCGCTGCGCCGCGGGTGGCTCACCATCTCCGCCGGCATGACGATTGCGGCCAACAATGTCGACAAACGGGTGCTGGAAGAAGCCCAGGAAGCCGACGCTCGTCTTCTTGAGACATACCGGACGCTGCTGGCAGAAGAGTCCCTGCCCGAAGCGCTCCACAAGCGTATTGCCGCCCAGTACGAACAGGTGCAGGCTACCTACGCTTTTACCGGCACGCGTCTGAACCGAGAGTTCGATAGTATGGTCTTGGGGCTCTTCACCCAAGAAGAGAACCTGCGAGATGCCATTGCAGCCCTCCAAACGGCCGGCGTTGAGAAAGAACAGATTGCCGTGATCGGCAACGAAGCAGTCGTGGAAAAGGTCTTGGGCGATCGCAAGGCCGACCTGGCATCCTCCAGCGCCGGTGTTGCGGCTATCGGCGGGACGGTACTCGGAGGCCTACTCGGCTTCATGGCGGGTCTCGGGACGGTAATATTGCCGGGAATAGGCTCAGTCCTTGCCGTCTCGGCAACAGCAACCGTCGTCGGCTCTACTGCTATCGGCGCCGGCATCGGGGCGGCCCAGGCATCGTTCCTGGGCGTGCTTCTGGGCTTCGGCGTGGCCGAAGAGGATACGCACCGCTATACGGCGGGGGTGAAAGACGGAGACCTTCTGCTGGCAGTTCAAGTGCCGGCCGATTTCTCAGCGGGCGTTGCCGAGACGCTGCGCAACCACGATGGCAGTGATGTCTCCGTCCGCATAGACGAGCATCTTCACCAGGCCGAATCCCAGTAAACCCTGTATGCAGTAATGAATGTCTGAGGCCGATTCTGTTCCAGGGACGAAAAGGGGAGGGGTCGTTGCTCGAATCGAGCAACGACCCCTCCCCTTTTTCTTGTTCTACCTGTGCTCTTCATACGTTAGGCCGGTCGTCATGGCCGCTAGATCGGCCAATCACGAAGGATCCGTTCTACCTCCTCGGCATGGTCGGTCTCGTCCACCACCATATCCTCAAGCTGGACGGCGAGGCCCTTGTCGCCAAATTCTGCGGCGTCCTTCGCGCGTTGGCTGTAATTCTTGATCGCCTTACGCTCCGCCTCTAGAACCGCTTCCAACATGGCGTGGTTGCCGGCGGCCCGCTTCACGGGCGTGGCCGTCACCGTCGGTTCACCGCCCAATGCAACAATTTTGTTGGCCAGAAATTCAGCGTGGCGCTGTTCATCCGGCACCTCTTTCATGAGGAATTCATTGAGTTGGGGCCGATACGGTCCGGTAACTTTGGCCGAGTAGGTCAGGTATTGGACAATGGCCGACAATTCGTCGCTCAAGTCGCTGTTCAAGTTTTCGATCAGCTTTTCCTTATTCATTTTTCTCTCCTGTTCTGAACTGTTGTGGACGGATTTCTATAGAATCAACGACTGGAAGTGACCTCCAGCTGATTGCGTACGTCGACAATATCCTGCATGTCACGCAACATCTCATCGATGATGGCAATATCGCTGCGGGTTTCCACGCTTCCGGCAAGGAAGACAACGCCATTGCGCACTGCCAGTTGCAGTTCCGTCAAGTTCGCCGTTTCACTGTTGTTTTGGAGCACAGTGCGAATCTTCTGTTCCAGGTCGAGGTCATTGCCGGATACGCGATCCGGCAGATCGACCGCGCCGGGTTCTGTCTCTTCCATACTGCTGGCAAATCCGGCCGCTATCTCGGCCCCCTGGGGGTCGTCACTGGGCAAGACCGGCGGATCGGACGGGGGCAGATAGACGAGTCCCTGCTCCTGCGCCAACGCGGGATTATCTGTTGAGCCGTCGGTGTGGGCCGTGTCGACCAGTTCGTCGGCCTCGGTGCGATGGCGCTGTTTCTCGATCTCTTCTTCCAGACCTTCATAGCTAAATTCCAAAATCGGCGTTTTCGCGTCTCGACTTTGTTGGTCAGGCTGGCTATGTCGATCGTCTTCTTGGGTCGAATCTTTGTTTGCTGAATTCATATTTTGTCATGCTTCTGCATACTGATCCCGGGCTTCTTTAAGAACTTCATCCCGAAAATAGACTAAGGTCGTCAGCCGTTCTGAGGTCCACCTTGTTACCCAGCAGTTCCGATAGCTCGATTT
>CAYZLP010000429.1:0-4959 GCA_964478635.1 uncultured Caldilineaceae bacterium | reverse complement strand
AGCACGGGCAAGGCCAGCAGGAACGCCCAGAGGTAAATTGGCTTGATACGAAGGCCGCGCCAGAGCGGCTGTGGGTAATCTACGGTAGTACGCATTAGGATGAAATGGTAGCCCGCATTAGAACGTATTGGACCCGGCGGTTCGTGACTTTAGGCACAAAACGTTGGTAGTTTAACTTACAATATGTATGACTGCAACTGCACAAACGGGTAGAATCGCGTTTTGAACGTCTTGCCCAAAGCACGGGCAGTCAGCGCGTGGGGTAGTATACGGAAGAGGCAGGACGAGCGCATCAGTCGGTCGGGGAGGGTCGACCTGGCCATTTGGCCAGTATCTGGGCCCAGGCGCGGCCGCTTTCGCAGCGGCGCCGCGTCAACGGCGGTTTCGGCCCGGGCTTGGTGGGCGGTCACCTTGCGCGGTCGGCTTCAAGCCCAAGCAGTGTTCCAATCGGCGGGCCACGTGGTCCACATCTTCGACCAGCCGGCGGACAGGACGGCTCAAGCCTTCGCCGTGGGCAAAATCGAGGCCGGGCACCGTTACAATCCAGGCCGGCGGCCGGCGTCTGTAGAGCAGCTGGCCATACACCATGAGTTCACCCGCATCCATGTGATGTCCTACCCCCGACGCCCGGCCACTCTCGGCAAGCCGGTCGATATGAATGGTCAAGTCGGATTCGGTCGTGTCACGGGTCGTCATGACTGCATCCACAAAGACTACATTGCCGACGTCTTCGGCCGTGATGTCAAAGGCCAGATCGGGCGTCAGTTGGTGGACGATGAGACAGCGCACATAGCGGCCTTGGCGCCGCCAGTGCTCGGCGAGGTTTTTGGCGAGGATCAAGCCTGCGCCGTCATCGCGACGCAGGCTGTTGCCGTAGCCTATGAACAATGTGTGGAGACGTGGCGCCATGCTTGCCTATACTATTCAGCGGTTATCATGGCCATAGGCCGGCCGGTGCGACCAAAGTGCGCCGGCCGGCCTATGCCGGGCAAGCGGCAAATTCGCGAGCGGCTAGCTGCGGCAGGCTCGATCGAGGAGTGCACCGTCCGGTCCGTAGAGATCGATCTGGAGCGGCATCTGCCCAAATGCATGTGTAGAGCAGCTCAAACAGGGATCATAGAGCCGAATGCCATGTTCAATGCGGTTGAGAATGCCCTCTGATAAACCGTGACCATTGATATGATGCTGCGCAATTTGCTTGACCGTTCGATTCATCGCCAGATTGTTCTGCCCAGTTGCAATGATCAAGTTTGCGCGCGTCAAAATGCCGTTTTCGTCAACGTGGTACTCATGAAACAGAGTACCACGGGGAGCCTCGCTAACGCCAATACCGATCTTGCGGTTCACACCGGCCCGGCTGCGCACGTGGTCGTCCGTGATGGACGGATCGTCAACGGTTTCGGCAATCTTTTCCAGGCAGAAGAGGATTTCAATGAGCCGTGCATAATGATAATGGAAGCTGCTGGCCACCAGCTTGCCCCGGGGCGCGAGCCGCCGGAACGCGCGTAGCTCATCGTCTGCCCGGGGTGTGCCTGCATAGTCGCAAACGTTGAGGCGGGCCAGCGGTCCAACCCGATACATGCCGCTCGCATAGAAGTTGGCAGGCGCCTCCCCGCCGTTTCGCGCCCGTTCCGCCAACGGCTTGTAGTAGGGGAACTTCAGGTACGACCACGGCTCGACGGCCTCACCGATGATTTCGCGGTAGCGGCTGGGATCGAGCCCCGCTTCGTGGACCGTTCCATCGCTGTCGACCACCCGCAGCAGGCCGTCGTAGTGCTCCAAACCGCCGTCGGGCGTCACCAGCCCCAGGTAGAGGCTGGGAAAGTTGCCGTACATGACGCTCTCGTCATGATAGGTCTCCATGGCCTCTTTGTAGAGGTCCAGGGCCAGATCGACGATGTCGAACGCCTCCGGCAACATACGCCGGATAACGCTCCGGTCCTCATCGCTCAAGGGCGTCCGCACGCCGCCCGGCACGGTCCATGCCGGATGGACGCTCTGTCCGCCCAACATGCGGATAATCTTCTGGCCGAAGCGGCGCAGCCGGATCCCGTTGCGCGCCACGTCGGGATATTTGGCAATGAGGCCCATGACGTTGCGGGCCGCCGGATCGCTCTCCATGCCCAGCAGCAGATCGGGGCCGCTGAGATGGAAGAAGCTGAGGGCGTGGCTCTGGACGATCTGCCCCCAATTCATCAAGCGGCGCAGCTTGTCCGCCGCAGCCGGAATCTGGACGCCCAGGATGGCGTCGCCCGCCTTGGATGAGGCCATGAGATGGCTCACGGGACAAATGCCGCAGATGCGCGCGGTAATGCCCGGCATCTCCCAGAAGCTGCGGCCCTCACAGAATTTCTCGAACCCGCGAAACTCCGTCACGTGAAACCGGGCGTCTTCCACCTGACCGGCTTCGTCCAGATGAACGGTAATTTTGGCGTGGCCTTCGATCCGCGTCACCGGATCGATAATGACTGTTTGACTCATAACACCCCCACTGAGTGTAGATATCGGAATGCGTTGTGCGGCATCTTCGGGGCATTAGCCGAAGGTGCGATCTTCGGGCTCAAGCATAACCCGTTCGCCCCGCAGAATGGCCGAAACGGCCGCCCAGATGCGGGCCGGATCGGGCGGACAGCCGGGAATATACGCGTCTACGGGAATGACTTGATGCAGCGGCAGCACGCGCGGCAGCAGCCGCGGCATGACCGTATCGGCTTCACCGCCCCGGGGCGCGCTGCCCGGCCCTTCCTGATAGACCTTGTTCAGAAGGTCATCTACGCCCAGCTTGTTGCGCAGGCTCGTGATGTTGCCCGTGACCGCGCAATCGCCGAAGCTGACCACTTGCTTGCTGCGCGCCCGCACCTGCAGCGCAAGCTCCAGGTTGTCCACGTTGGCCACGGCCCCTTCCACGAGGGTGACATCTACGCCTTCGGGAAACTCCTTGACGTCGGCGATTGGGCTGTAGACCAGGTCGACCTCTTCGGCCAGATCGATGAGCCGCTCATCCAAATCCAGAAAGCTCATATGGCAGCCGGAGCAACCGCCGAGCCAGACGGTGGCCAGGCGGATCTTCGCATTACCCATCAGTCACCCTCCCCCACGTGATGCCAAATATTCTTTTCGCGTCCATCCAGAATCCAGCGCAGGAAATCATGCTGCTTTTCCATTTCGGCCACGGTGGCGCCCTTGTTGGAAAGCGCACCCGTGGGGCAGACGGCCACGCATTTGCCGCAACTCGTGCAGCTTGCGCTCATGCCCCATGGCTGGTTCAGATCGGAGATGATACGGCTATCCACACCGCGCCCCATGACGTCCCACACGTGCGCGCCCTCAATCTGATCGCAGACCCGAACGCAGCGCGTACAGAGAATGCAGCGATTGTGATCGAGGACAAAGCGGTCGTGGCTGGCGTCCATGGGCAAATCCGGGCTCAGATAGTCGAAGCGCACGTGATCCATGCCGATGCTGGCCGCCTCCCACTGGAGTTCGCAGTTGCCGTTCATTACACAGGCCGCGCAGACGTGGTTGCGTTCGGCAAAGAGCAACTCCAGGATCATCTTGCGATATTTGACCAATCGATCGCTGTGGGTATAGACCACCATGCCTTCCTGGACCGGGGTCACACATGCGGCCAGAAGCCGATTGGTGCCGGCCATCTCCACCATGCACAGGCGGCAGGCGCCCCGGGCAGTGAGCCCTTCCAGGTGGCAGAGCGTCGGCAGCTCCACACCATTCTCGCGCAGTACGGACAGGAGGGACTCACCCTCCTGCGCACTAACCAGTTCATCATTAATCGTTAGCGTGACAACAGCCATCAGTCCGCCTCCTCCATCACTTGGATGCCATTGGACGCAACCGGCGCGCGCTCGCGCAACAGCTCGACCAGTTCCACAACGGGCGCCTCATCCATCTGACAGACGCCGGCAGGACAGGTGCGCCCCTGAATGTGGGCTTCGTACTCATCCATGAAGTAGTGGAGCGTGCTCAGCACCGGGTTGGGCGCCGACTGACCCAGCCCGCAAAGGCTTGTTTCCTTGACCATGGTGCAGAGCTCGCGCAACGTATGCAGGTCGTGGTCGGTCGCGCTGCCATTGGTGATCCGGTCCAGCAGGCGGTACATCTGCACCGTACCGACCCGGCAGGGCACACACTTGCCGCAGCTTTCGTCCATGCAGAATTCCATGAAGAATTTGGCCACGTCGACCATGCAGCTCTTCTCGTTCATGACGATCAGGCCGCCGGACCCCATGATGGATCCCAAAGCCCGTAGGCTTTCATAATCGACCGGCGTATCGAGGAATTTTGCCGGAATACAGCCGCCGCTGGGACCGCCGGTCTGGGCCGCCTTGAAGTCCAGCCCGTCCGGAATGCCTCCGCCGATGTCGTAGACGATCTCCCGCAGGGTAATGCCCATGGGGACTTCGATCAGACCCGTGTTCACCACGTCGCCGGCCAGGGCGAAGATTTTGGTGCCCTTGCTCTTCTCCGTGCCGATGCCGGCGTACCATTCGGCCCCACCGCTGATGATGGGCGCAATGTTGCCAAAGGTCTCTACGTTATTGATGAGGGTCGGCTTGCCCCACAGCCCCCGCTGGGCCGGATAGGGCGGGCGTGCGACCGGCTGCCCGCGCCGGCCCATGATGGAGGCCATGAGCGCGGTCTCTTCGCCGCAGACAAAGGCGCCGGCGCCGATGCGTACGTCAATGCGAAAGTTAAAGCCGCTGTCCAGCATGCGGCTGCCCAAGAGGCCCCGGCGTTCGGCCGCGCGGATGGCCCGCTCCAGCCGCTTGGCTGCAACAGGATACTCGCCCCGTACGTAGATGAAGCCCTGCTCCGCGCCTACGGCATACCCGGCAATGGCCATGCCCTCCAGCACGCGGTGGGGATCGGACTCCATGAGGGTGCGGTCCATATACGCGCCCGGGTCGCCCTCATCACCGTTGGCCACCACATATTTGCGGT
>CAYZLP010000428.1:0-4966 GCA_964478635.1 uncultured Caldilineaceae bacterium | reverse complement strand
CTACTCATCCAACATTACCTCGCCGGTGGAGCCGTCATAGGAACCGATCTGGGTGAACTCGGTTCCATCATCGCTGACGCGGTAGATGCCGTAGTTGACGATGGCCTGATCGCCGTTTTCATCCAGGTGGGTCTGGACCGCAGTGCCGATGTAGTGATCGGCGATAAAGGGCAGCATGGACTTGACCGCCGCGCCGTCGTCCCCCACAGCCAGCATGGTGAGCATGGCCACGTTGGCCGCATCATAGGCATAGTTGGTAAAGGGCCCCGGCTCGCTGCCATGCATCTCCGTGAAGGCGTCGATGAAGGGCTGGGTATTGGGTGTCGAGCTTTCGGCAAACGAAACAGACGTGAAGTTCGTATCCTGGAGGAACTGGGCATGGGCCGGGTCTTCCAGGATTTCGGGATTGGCCAGGTTTTCAACGCCGAGCCATTCGACGCTCCCCAATTCGGGGTCCGTAATCGCCAGCTGCAGCGCCTTCTGGCCGTCACCCAAGAAGCCCACGATGAAGACGGCCGTCTCGCCGGATTCCTTCAGGCGGGCGACTTCGCTGCTCAGCAGAGAGACTTCACCCGAGAGGTCGGGCGGCTCAGGCGCGTAGGGGACGACCGCCACTTCACCGCCGCCGTTGGCCTGGAAACCGGCGGTAAAGGCTTCGACCATGCCATTGCCGAAGGGATCGTCCACCTGGAGAACGGCAATATTCTCGTACCCGCGGGCCAGGGCAATCTGCTCAAAGGCATTGGCGGCAAAGGTGTCCGGCGGATACATGACGCGGAAGATGTAGTCGTCCGGAATGGCGCCGGCCGGAGCACTGGAGGCCGGGGCGACGATCACGATCTGGTTGTCGTCGGCATACTGCTTCGCGCCCAATACTTCGCCAGTGGTAAGCGGACCGACCATGACATTGGCGCCCGACGTCTGGGCGATGGTCTGAACGGCTCTGGCCGCGCCGTCGGGCGTGCCTTCGGTGTCGGCGCTGGCGGTCGAGAACTGGATATTCGAGCCGGCGGCAGCAAGCTCCTCATTCATTTGCGCAACGGCCAACTCAATGCCCTTGCCGAAGTCCGTACCGAAGGAACCGAGCGCGCCGGTAAAGGGCTGGGCAATCCCGATCACGTAGGTTTGCGCGCCCGCCTCGCCCTCCGCGGGCACGGCCACGGGCTGACAGGCCGCGAGCAAGAGAACGGCCAGCATCATTGGGACAATCCAAGTGATTCTCTTCACGGAAGTCTCTCCTTGTATTCGTGTTAATCGTTTGATAGGTCCGATTGAATCTATGGTGTACGAGGGCGAGGGCACTATACAATAGGTGCAGGAGCCGTGCAAGCGATTCCGCGTAATCAAACGCACAACCATGAATGGACTGCGGAAACAACCGGATATGGCGAATTTCCGCAGCTCATTGCTGAATTTGATTGAATCCGCCTCATCCGGCTTGTTCCACGGTCCATGTTCATCATTTGTGGGCCGTCACAAAGGTCGCTATAATCCGACTGTCTAAGTCCTTTCACATTGAAAGTGAAACGAGTCTCTTGTCCGCTACACTCCTCGTCGATTCGCTGGTTCGCACGGTGCAGGTCGGCAGTCTCTATGCCCTGATGGCGCTGGGCCTGACCTTGACGCTGGCCGTCATCAAGCTGCCAAATTTCGCCCATGCCGAACTCATCACCGTGGGCGCCTACACCGCCCTGGTGCTTTCGCTGGCCGGCTCGACCAATCCGCTCCTCTTGCTGACAGCGGCTTTTTTGGCCGCCGGGCTGGTTGCCATCGGCTGCCATAAATTCGTCTACCGACCCCTGGGCAAGGTTAACTCCTCCATGTACACCCTCATTCTCGCCTCCTTCGCCGTGGGCATGATCCTGCGCTACGTCATCTTTCTGCTGGTCGATCGCTACGATCTTTTCGACAAGCGCATCCAAGCGGCCACGGCGGTCTGGTTCCAGAATGACTGGTTGACGCTGACCAACGTCTTCCTGTGGGTGACGCCCACGAGCATCGCCATCGTCATCCTGCTGAGCCTGCTGCTCAACTACACGGAGTTGGGGCGGGAGATGCGCGCCCTGGCCGACAACGGGGATCTGGCGGCGATCATCGGCATCCCCATCGAGCGGGTCAAGACCCTCACCTGGCTACTGGCCGGTGGCCTGGCCGGCGTGGGCGGGGCCATGTGGGGCATGTACACCTTCGTCAACCCGCTCCTGGGCTGGCTGGCAATTCTCTCCGTCTTTGCGGCAACCATTCTCGGTGGCATGACCAGCTTCGCCGGCACCATCCTGGGCGCCTACGTGGTGGCCTTCTCAGAAAATACCTTGATGCAATTGCTCAACCACTATCTGGGCATCGACTTCAGCTTCAAGCCGGCGGTCCCCTTTATCATCATCATCCTGGTGCTGCTCTTCCGGCCCCAGGGTTTGACCGGCTTCTTCGACGGCCGCAGCCTTTTCAAGCAGGAACCGGCCACGGAGCTATAGGCCATGACCCTGGATCTGACCGCCACCCTGATTGCCCTGGCCACCTACTTCGGCATCTCGGCCATGATCGCGCTCAGCCTCAACCTGGAGTACGGGCTGACGGGCATTCCCAACTTCGGCAAGGCGCTCTTCGTCTCCATCGGAGCCTACGTCGCCGGCATGACCTACACGCGCCTGTTGCCCATCCTGGCCGGCCGGGACTTCGTTTATCCGTGCGGCTCCGGCCTGGGCGAGGCGCTGCAGCTGCGCACGGAGATCATGCGCACCCTGCCGGCCGTCGGCTTAACCAATTTCGCCATCACGCTGGCGATTGCCGCCATGATCGGCGGTCTTGTCGGCTTTCTGGCCTCCTATCCGGCCCTCCGGCTCAAGGAAGAGTGGTATCTGGCCCTGGTGCTGCTCGTGGCCAGCGAGATCGTGCGCATCATCATGCGCAGCTATGAGCCGGTCATCTGCGCACACAACGGCCTGTCCGGCATTTCCCAGCCCTTCACCTGGCTGCGGGAACCGCGTCTCTCGTCTCTGCTCTTCGCCGGGCTGGTTTTGACTGCAACGGCCCTCGTCTATCTCTATTGTGAGCGCCTGACCCGGTCCCCCTATGGCCGGCTGCTCAAGGCTGTGCGCGAGAACGATGTGGTGGCAACCAGCCTGGGCAAGTCCGTGGCCCGGGCCCGGGCCCAGGTCATGATCATCGGCTCGGCCATTGCCGCGATTGCCGGCGTCTTCTTTGTCGTCAACGTGGGTTTTGCCAGCAGCAACGATTATGTCATGACGCTGACCCTGGACATCTGGGTCATGATTGTGCTTGGCGGGTTGGGCAACAACAAAGGTGCACTGCTGGGCGCGCTCATCGTGACCGTCCTCGACCGGGTGACGGCCATCACGGCCATCCAGCTCAACATGCTGGGTTCTGATTTCGAGTTCAACTACGTGCGCTATATCGTCTTCGGCCTCATTCTGCTGGTCATGCTGCGCTATCGGCCCCAGGGCCTTCTGCCGGAGCCCATGCAGACGACCCAGGCCCGAGCCGTATTGGAGAAGTGAGCCCATGCTGACTCTTGAGCACGTTGCCAAGCGCTTCGAAAGCTTACGGGCCGTGGACGGCGTCTCGCTCACCGTCCCGGAAGGCGCGATTGTCGGCCTCATCGGCCCCAATGGCAGCGGGAAGTCGACCCTGCTCAATCTGATCGCCGGCAGCCTGCAGCCGGACAGCGGTCGCATCCTTCTGGACGGCGCAGAGATTACCGATGCCCACGCCGACAAGGTTTTCGGCCTCGGCGTCGCCCGCAGCTTCCAAGATCCTTCCCTCTTTTTCCGTATGTCGGTCTTGGACAACATGCTGCTGCCGGTGAAGGACCAGATCGGCGAACGGCCCGGCCGCGCGCCCTTCCATCGCCTGTGGCGGCGTCAGGAAGAGGCGTCCGCTGAGCGGGTCGCCGCGGCGCTGGCCGAAAACCAGTTGGATCAGCGCGCGCGGGCCCGGGCCTCGGACCTTTCGGGCGGCCAGATGAAGCTGCTGGAGCTGGCGCGCAGCATGATGGGCGACCCGAAGCTGCTGCTGCTCGATGAGCCCACGGCCGGCGTGGCGCCCAATCTTGCCTATGAGATTTTTGAACGCATCGAAACCCTGCGCAGCACGGCCGGTCTCACTTTCCTCATTGTCGAACATCGCTTGGAGATTCTCTTCAACTTTGTAGACAGTCTGTATGTCATGCACCTGGGGCAAGTCATCGCCCAGGGCACACCGGCCGAAATCGCGCAGAACCAAGCCGTCCGGGAGGTCTATTTTGGCGAGTGATCCCTTGCTCTCCGTCGAGGATCTCACGGCCGGCTACGGCAAGCTGACCATCCTGCACGGGATTTCGCTGGGGGTGGAGGCGGGTCATTTCGTCGCGATCCTCGGCCCCAACGGCAGCGGCAAATCGACGCTGCTCAAGAGCATTTACGGCTTCACCAACATCACAGCAGGCGACATCCGCATGGACGGCCACTCGCTACCCGGCACGCCCACGGAGGCGATCGGTCGCTTCGGGCTGGCCTACGTGCCCCAGCGCGCCAACGTCTTCACATCGCTATCCGTGCGCGACAATCTTCGTTTGACCGTGCGCAAGCTCGGCAAGGGGGAAGCTGAGACGGCCATGAACGACGCGTACCGGCTCTTTCCCATCCTGGCCGAGCGACAGCAGCAGCACGCGGGCCAATTGAGCGGCGGCGAACGCCAAATGCTGGCCATCGCCATGGGCTGGCTGGCCCGGCCCAAACTGATGCTCCTCGACGAGCCCAGCGCGGGCCTTTCCCCCCTCTTTGTCACCGAAGTCTTCCGCACCCTGCGCACCCTCTGCGAGCAGGGCATCACCCTCCTCGTCGTCGAACAGAACGCGCGCAGCCTGCTGCGCTGGTGCGACGCGGCCTACGTCCTGCGGGAAGGGCGGGTCGTCTTCCACGGCAGCGCCGCTGAGACTCTGGCGGACGAGGAGACGATCAAAGGCTAT
>CAYZLP010000427.1:0-4973 GCA_964478635.1 uncultured Caldilineaceae bacterium | reverse complement strand
ACGCGCGCCAGATTCGCCTTTTGGGCGTTCCCATGGATTTCGGTCAGCAGCGTCGCGGGGTCGATATGGGTCCCAGCGCGCTGCGCTATGCCGGGCTGTTCGAGCGCTTGCAGCGCATCGGTCATCACGTGGAAGACGCAGGCAACGTCAGCGTGCCCAGCCGGGATGAACGGGCCGTACGCGCCCACGAGTGGGTTTCTTCCGAAGGGGGCGGCTTGCGCCATCTGCCCGAAGTGACGGCCGCCTGTGAAGCGATTTACGCCGTAGCCGAGGCCTGTGCGCGCACGCCGGAAATCCCCATCTTCCTGGGCGGGGACCACTCCATTGCCATCGGTACGGTGGGCGGAACGGCCAGCAGTGGTCCCGTCGGGCTCATTTGGGTCGACGCCCACGGCGACTACAACACGGCCGACACGACCCCGTCGGGCAACATCCACGGCATGCCGGTTGCCGTGCTGACCGGCAAGGGCCATCCGGATCTGGTCAACCTGGGCCATGCAGGCCCCAAGATCCGGCCCCAAGACATCGTCATGATCGGTATCCGCGATCTGGACGGCGTCGAGCGCACGCACCTGGCCGACAGCGGCATTACGGTCTACACCATGCGCGATGTGGACGAACTCGGCATGGCCACCGTGGCCCGGCGTGCGCTCACCCATCTGAATCACCAGGGCCGCTTCCACATCTCCTTCGATATGGACGTTATGGAACCGGCCCTGGCGCCCGGCGTCGGCACTCCCGTCAGTGGCGGACTCAGCTTCCGTGAGGCCCATCTACTCATGGAGATTCTGGCCGAGTCAAACAAGCTCTGCTCGCTGGACGTGGTCGAGATCAACCCGATCCTGGATGACCGCAACCGCACGGCCGAGCTGGCAGTGGACCTGATCGGCTCGGTCCTGGGCCAGCGAATTTTGTGACGCGATTGGCATGGCGTCCCATGGCCGGCCCAGGGTAGCGGTCAATCACGAAACGAGCGTATCCGTTCCTCTCCGAATCCGCTGTCGTGTTGTCTTCGCCCGCGGCGGTTCAGCGTCCTGCGAAGGGCAAGTAACGCCGCTCAGAAGGCGCCAGCAAGAAATCGATGCCCGCACGTTCCTCACCGGCCTCAACAGTGATGGGCGCGGCGTCGTACAGGGATATGACGTTGGGATAGGCTTGAATCAGGCCGTCGTCGAGACCCCACGTCAAGGCCCAGGCGTAGCGCACGGCGATGCGGTACTCGCCGGGATAGAGTCCGGGCAACTCGTAGCGCCCGTCTGCGCCAATCGCCGAACGTACGGCAAGCGAGTGGTCGATCCACTCGTAACCCCAATAGTCATCATTGTAGATGTCAAGCCAATAAGCCTGGACAAAATAGTCTTCCGGTCGCTCGCCCGGCGGCAGACTGATCCGACCCTTCACGGTGGCGCCCTCCACGAGATCGGCATTTATCTCGACCGTATTGCTAATCCCGTCCAGATAGCGAAAGGAGCATGCATAGGGGAACGCCGGATCATCGCTGCAAACGCTGGCATAGCGTCGGTCCGGATCGGAGAACCAGGCGGCATATTCACGCCCACTTGCCGCCCCCTCTACGCGATAGGTACCGTCGGTACCGGTTGTCGTGTAGTAGATTCGACCCGAAATCTCTTCAGCCTCTGCCCCATCGACGCTGCCTCCCTCCGGGGCCGGCACGAGCGGCGGAAGAACGCCGGAGTAGTCATAGTAGCTGTAGGTATAAAGATCGACGCGCTTGCCCGCCTGCGGTTCCCCGTCTGCAGTAACGGTGCCGGACACAACGCCCTCATAGGCATCCGGCGCCAGCTCAATGTCGATTCCAGTCACGATGTCGGCCGACGCGACCGGGATCGTCATGGGATTCATGCCGTCCAGCGAGTAGACTCCATAGAAGAAATCGTCGTAGTTTTGGGCATATGCCTCGACGAAATAGTCACCTGGCAGCAGACGGGTAATGGTATAGAAACCGGTTTCGGAGACTTCCGTTTCACCCTGATAGATCGGATAGCCAGGATACTCCGGTTCGCCCGTGTTAAGGCGATAGGCGACGGCAAAGGCATACATAGCCGGGATGCCGTCCCGCACAGTGACGCTTCCTGTTATCCAGGAAGCGGGTTCGAGAATCCCATCGACGCCCGTCACGCCGCCAAAGCGCTCGACCGTTATCTGCAATGGTTCTCCGGTCGTTGAATCAACGTAGGGCGACGTAAAGTACCGACCCTGCGGATCATAGAATGCGGCGTAATATGTGCCGGGCACGACAGTGGTTACCGTAAACGTGCCGTCTACGGCGGACAGACTGGTCGCGGGGAAATATTCAACCGGCAGCGACGTACTCCAGCCCAGTTGAATTCCTTCTACGGGCTCGCCTCCAGCATCAACGACCGTACCGCTGATCGAGCCCAAATCGCTGCCGTCCCCCAGCACGATATTGATGCTGCTGTATTGCTCATCGGTCGTCACTTCCAAGGCCGTAGCGTCCGTCTCTCGGGAAGCATCTTCGTAGCATTCAAATTCATAGCTGTATTCCAGGCCGACATTCGCGCATACAAAATAGAGCCCGGGCGCCAGCGCTTCCATGGTATAACTAACGGGGAACGACTCGACGGGCATGAAGTCAATAAGCTCCCAATTCTTGCGGCTTGCATCCGTGAATCGGAATATCCCGACAGCACCCCAATACACTTTGGCGCCAGGCGAAGCCAACGATACGACGCCGCTGATCGCGCCGCCGCGCTCGAGAACCGCGTCGATGCCGGCGACAGTTTGCCCGCCTATCAGGATCTCCGCGGCGTCGTCTAACATGGCGGCATTGTCATAGAACTCTGGCGCGTAGGACTTGGCGGGATCGACAAAGCCGACATGGTAGATGCCGGTGCTCAGGAGATCAAAACCATATGCGCCTGTAGCATCGGTCGTTGTCGTGTCGGCCAAATAGACGTTGGCGGTGGACTCGTAAGTTTGTCGATAGAGTGCCACCTCAATGCCACTCAGCGGTTCTCCATCACCGTTCGTCACCTGCCCGCTGATACTGCCGGGCGCGTCGGGCGTATCACCTGCAATCGCTGCGCCCTGCACCGGCGCCATGAAGAGCCAGATGAGCGCCATCATCACGGCAAGTGGGACGGCGAACATCAAGAGCAAGGACTTGGTCCGCAGACGGATGCGTTCGGCGTTCATTCTTCTCCTCCCCTGGGTGGAACACAGCAGAAACGAATACGGCCTTCACTCAAACACGCAACGAAAGCGATGCAGGGCATCACTTCGTGTTACGATGATTGCCTGATTGCGCAGTGTTTCGGTTAGCGGCCTACGCTGGGGCGCATCGCCGGCCGACAATGGTACGCTGAACACGGTGGTGAGGTTTCCACAGCATACCACAGCTCTTACACATGTTTCCTGACATTTTCGCAGGGGACGGGAAAAGCGATGGCGAGAGTCACAATTATCAAGACCGGCAGCACCTACCCCGAGCTTGCCCGGCGACGCGGCGACTTCGAGGACTGGATCGGGGCCGCGCTGCTGAAGGCCGGCGTAGAGACAGAAACGATCGACGCGACGCGCAGCGCTCCGCTGCCGGCGCCTGCTTCTCTGGACGGCGCGATCGTAACGGGCTCACACGCCATGGTGACGGACGAGGCTGCGTGGAGTGAGAGAACGGGCGCCTGGTTGCGGCAGATGACGACCGCAGAAACGCCCCTGCTGGCCATCTGCTTCGGTCATCAGTTGCTGGCCAGGGCTTGGGGTGGGGTCGTCGACTACCACGTGGCCGGTCCTGAGATGGGCAGGGTCACCGCGCAGCTTGGTGGAAGAACGCGGGGGGATTTGCTCTTTGGTCACCTGCCGGAGCGCATCGATACCCTCAACGGCCACAATCAGTTCGTCCTCCAGCCGCCGCCGGGAGCGGTCATCCTGGCGGCTACCGACCGCGACCGGTGCCATGCTTTGCGCCTCGGCAAAGCTGCATGGGGCGTCCAGTTTCATCCGGAAATCGACGCCGATATCACGCGCTTCTACATCGGAATGAGCCGCGCCGTCCTGGAAGAAAGTGGACAGGATCCTGACGGCCTCAGCGCGGCCTGTTGCGACACGCCCTTGGCTGCCGGCCTGCTCCAACGCTTTGCGGAGATTGTGGGAGACTGGACCGCGGGCTAGGCCGAGTGCGGCGGATTCACCGATTTTCTACCCGCAATCCCGGTTGCGAACGGCAGTAGCTTGTGCAGTGTTGCGCTGAGAACCGACGACGAGCCGCAGGAGCGCCTGCTACTTGACTGCACCTGCCGTCAGGCCGCTGATGAGTTGGCGGGAGAAGAGAACGTACAGGATGAATACGGGCAGCATGGCCAGCGTGAGGGAGGCGAGAATCGCGTTCCAGTCGGTTACAAACTGACCGAGGAACTGCTGTGCGCCCAGGGTAACGGTTTTGGTGCGCTCGCCGGGCGCGAGGATGAGGGGAAACCAGAGATCGTTCCAGATAGGAATCATGGTAAAGACGGCTACCGTGGCAATGGCCGGCCGCACCAGCGGCAAGACCAGGGCGAAGATGCGGTACTCATTGGCCCCGTCGATGCGCGCGGCATCCTTTAGCTCCCGCGGCACCTGGCGCATAAACTGCTGCAGGATGAAGATCGTCAGCGGCAGCCCCATGGCCGTGTAGACCAGGATCAAGGCCAGCAGCGTGTTGACCAGATTGAGACTCACCACCAGGCGCAGAATGCTTACCGTCCCCAGGCGAATTGGAATCATGATCCCGAGCGCCAGATAGAGCCCCATAAAGACATTCCCCGGAAACTCATACTCGGACAGGGCGTAGGCCGCCATGGCGCCGGTAAAGAGAATGAGGGCCATGGCGCCCAGCGTCACAACCAGACTGTTGGTGAAGTAGAGCCCAAAGTTGGAACGCGCGATGACGGTCTCATAACCGCCCAGGCTGAAAGTCTCCGGCAGGGGCGGCAGGTAGGGTGAATTGAAGATCG
>CAYZLP010000426.1:0-4976 GCA_964478635.1 uncultured Caldilineaceae bacterium | reverse complement strand
CGATATGCGTGAGGGATGCGGTCTAACTGCTTTGCAACGGGTCGGGGGATGACCATAGTATTGTTGATCCGCAAAAGATCCGCCTCATCCGATCAATCCGCGGTCCATCTACACCGGCTGCTGTTGCGTAATGCAGTGGATATTCCCCCCACCCAGCAGGATCTCCCGCGCGGGTACGCCGACCACGGTGCGGTCGGGGAAGAGGCGCGCCAGCGTATCCAGCGCTGCGTCATCGTGGGGATCGCCGAAGGTGGGCGCGACAATGCCGCGGTTGGCGATGTAAAAGTTGACGTAGGAGGCGGCCATGCGCAAGCCGGGCGGCCGCGGGTGAGTGGCGGCGACCATGGCCAGGCCCGCGCTTTCGGTGGCGGTCATGGTCAAGGGACCGGGCTGATGAATGGTGTGGATCTCGAGGCGGCGCCCCCGTGCGTCGACGGCCGCGGCCAGGCGAGCGTAGGCATCCCGGGAGATGGCGTACTGGGGATCGGCCGGATCGTCGGTCCAGGTGAGGAGGACGACGCCGGGCCGCACGAAGCAGCAGAGGTTGTCCACGTGGCCGTCGGTCTCGTCGTTGTAGACGCCCCGGCCCAGCCAGATGATGCGCTCGACGTTGAGGTAATCGCGCAGGCGCGCCTCGATCTCGGCCCGGCTCAGGTGGGGATTGCGGTTGGGGTGCAGCAGGCACTCCTCCGTGGTGAGGAGCGTGCCCTCCCCGTCCACGTGAATGGCGCCGCCCTCGAGGATGAAATCGGCCGCGTAGCGATCGGCACCGGCCAGTTCCAGCACTCGTCGGGCGACGGCTTCGTCCTGCTCCCAGGAAGCATAGAGGCCGCCGTGGTGGCCACCCCAGGCGTTGAAGCGCCAGTCGACGCCTCGCAGCTTCCCGGCGGCGTTGACGACGAAAGTCGGCCCCACATCGCGCATCCAGGCGTCGTCGGCCGGGAGTTCGACGACCCGCACTGCGGCGGGCAACAGGGCCCGGGCCCCGGCCAGCTGCGCGGGAGAGGCGCCGACTGTGACCGGTTCAAAACGCGCAATCGCCGCGGCAACCGCGGCAAAGACTTGCTGGGCCGGCTTGGCCTGTTCCCGCCAGTTGTCCGGCCGCTCGGGCCAGAGCATCCAACAGCCGGCGTGGGGTTCAAATTCGCCCGGCATACGAAAGCCATCGGCCCGGGGCGTTCCAGAGAGCGTCTGCATCATGTATCCACTATAGCCCAGAGCCGATGGGCGGCAAAAATCCTCAGTTCAAGACAGAACAATAGAACGCGGATCCGGCGGATTGAGCGGATTCTTCGGATTTTCTTTGAGGAAAAAATCCGTGAAGATCCGCTCAATCCGCCGAATCCGCGTTCCATCCATTACCAGCCAGCACAGCGTTCGAAAGCCGGGAGGTGGTTCTCTTCCGAGGCTCGCTGGAGGCTGGCAAAGACCCGGGTGAGGTCGGCCCGGTCGGTGCTGGCGAAGAGGATGTCGTAGAGGTCCCGGTTCAGCAGTTCGGCCTCGACGCCGGCGGCGCACGCTGCCCCCAGAGAGTCGAACGGGAAATCGGCGCCCAACCAGGCATTTTCGGGCACGGGCACGGCGTAGCGTTCCATGAGGCGCACCACGGCGGTGGCATGGTTCGTTTCGGCCCGCTGAATGTTGGTGACGGGGCGCACGGCGCCGAACTGGTCGATCACGGAAGCGTACACGGCGTAGGCGTGGTATTCGTCGTTGAGGGCCAGCAGCAGGCTCTCCACTTCGGCCTGGGTCAGGGGACCCGTGTAGCCGGTCAGGTCGATATCGCAGATCGGGCAATCGGCCAGCAATTCCGCTCTGGCGTCTGCATCGGTGATGGGCGCGTCCTGGGCGTAGCTGCCGTCGGCGGCGAGCAGACTTACGGTCACGACGGCCACGAACGCGGCCACAATCATCATTACTTTGCGCATCATTTTGTTGCTCCTTGGGCATTATCGGTTTGGTTTGTGGTCACCAGAACGGTCACGGTGACACACTTGCTTGGCTCCAATATGCCAGATAGAAGCGGAGGGGGTGCGCAGAAGATGTGGAAATCCGATGAAGATCGTCATGCTGCTATGCGAGGGCCGAGTCTGCTGAAGTCCTGATGCCCCTTCGACAGGCTCAGGGGGCGTAAGGGTGTGAACGGTGCAGTAAGTTACTTTAGCGGAATGGGATCGCCCAGAACGGGGGCCGGCGCGCGGCGAATCACGTCGAAGAGGGCCATGACCAGGGCGGGCAGCTCCCGGCTTTCCGACCAAGCCACGGAGCGGGGATCGTAGGGCCGCCGGTCGGCGATGACACCGACGGCATCCAGACCCAGACTTTCGCACGTAAAGAGGGCGCGCGGCAAGTGAAATTCCTGGGTCACGAGGATAGCAGAATCGAGTTGAAAGATATGCTTGGCCCGGTAACAGGTATCATAGGTGCGGCGGCCGCCGTAGTCGGGCTGAATGTCCTCGGCGGGCACGCCCTGGGCGATGGCATAGGCCATCATGGCGCCCGGTTCGTTGTAGGCGGGCGTGCTGTTGTCGCCGCTCAGGAGCAGTTTGTCGACCTTGCCCGCCTCGTAGAGCGCAATGGCCGTGTCCACCCGATCGCGCAGCATGCCGGAGAGGCGGCCGCTGGCATAGACCCGCGCGCCGTAGACCACGGCAACCCGTTCCGCCGGCCCCTGGGCCATGGCTTCATCCAGGTGGTAGATGCTGGCGCTGTAGCGCTGCTCAACCCAGGCCCGCCACAGATACGGAAAAGCCATGGCGCCCGCCAGCAACGCCAGCAAGAGGCCGGCCAGGAAATAGCCCCGCCAGGCCGGTCCGCCGGGTTCCCGGGAATTGGTTCGGTTGGATGAAGCAATCGTCGTTGCCATCGCTCGGAACATCATGTCATAATTCTAGCGCACTTCCCCTTCACACAAGGGAAAGCAGCCTACGATTTGC
Organism: uncultured Caldilineaceae bacterium; assembly: GCA_964478635.1. GTDB lineage: Bacteria > Chloroflexota > Anaerolineae > Caldilineales > Caldilineaceae > JAGRCP01. The sequence goes on along the minus strand of CAYZLP010000426.1, from coordinate 2,040 downwards.
GTGAAATACGTTCGCCGCGGCCCATTCGTTCCCTTTTGGCAGGCCAAACGCAACATTTGACACGGGAACGGCTCCAAGCCCATACTGTAGCGACAGCAATCAGGCTGCGCCGCCTTGGGTTCAATCACGACCACGTAGCAATGAAGCAAGATGACGAAGGCCGAACCAACTATGGCCCACCCGGGGAGAGAAACCCCGATGATCTGCCCGATCCATTGGCCAATTGGCAGGTTTTGGACGATGAAACCTGGCTGATGGACGAAGCCCACCCCCTGTTGGAGGGCGAGGCCACAGCCGTAGAACCTCTGGACGATGAGACCGATGCGCCATCCAGCGCGGAGGGCGCCGTCACCGAGGGCGCGCCCCTGATCGCCGATCAACACGACGATATCATCGTTGCCGGCTTGGAGGCGGACCGTCTGACGGTGGAGCCCGGCCAGGCCGCAACCTTTCGGGTCGGCATTCTCAACAATGGCCCCAAACCCGCCGTCTTTCAGCTCCACGTCGAGGGCTGGCTGGACGAGGCGTGGATCACGGTCTCACCGGTGAACACCTCCCTGCAACCGGGCCAGCGGGCCGCGCTCGACGTAGTCATCGCGCCCGGGCGGGAGCCGTCCAGCACGGCAGGGGAGCACACCCTGGCCATCGTGACCCGCTCACCCGACTATCCGGAGCGGCGGAGTGCCCTGGCGGCCACGCTGGTCATCGCGCCCTTCGACGATCTGGTTGTGGGGGACTTGCAGCCGCGGCGCACCTCCGTAGGCTGGAATCGCCGGGCAACGCCCAGTCGCCTGGCCATCACCAACCGCGGCAATCGCCCGACGACCGTCCAGATCAGAGGCCAGGATATTACCGGGGCATGCCGGTTTGAGTTTGCGCCGGACAGCCGGGCACGCTGGCAGGCGGAAGATCTGCGTCTGGGCCTGACACCGGGCGAAACGGCCCAGTTGCGGGTACGGGTCGTGCCCGATCGGCCCCGTCTGGTCGGCATCCAGCGCGAAACGCTGCCCTTCCGGATTGCGGTACAGCCGGCGGATCAGGCGCGTGCGCCGCAGATGATTCCCGGCCGGGTGGAAAATCGTCCCATGGTCGGACCCTGGCATCTGGCCACCGGCTTGGCGCTGGTCATGGCTGCCGTCTTGCTGGCGCTGCTGGTGGGAATGGGCGGAATCCTGCTGCTGCAGGCGACGCGCGTGCCGGCGGCGCCTGTGCAGGTCGCAGCCCCGGCGCCGCCCGTCATTGCCGTCATGCTGAACAGCAGCCCGCCTGCAGCCCCAACGTCAGACGCGACAGCGGAGCCGGTCACCGGACCCGTGCCAGGCGTGCCGGTGGTGGACGCCGCGCAGGTTTCCGCGCCAAATGGCGAAGGCCCGTTGCCGACCACGGCCATCCAACCCGCGCCCGTAGCGCCACCGACCGGCGGCGGCCTTTCACCGGCGCCGGATGCGGGCCTGACTTACGGCGAAATGTTCCAGCTGGTCGCCCGCCAATATGACCTGGATTGGCGCATGCTGGCCGCCCAGGCCTACATCGAGAGCAACTTCGACTCGCTGGCCCTGGGCGCCGACGGGGATCTGGGCTTGATGCAGGTTCTGCCCAACACGTGGAAAGCATGGGCGCCGGCCGTCGGCGCCAACGATCCCTTTGACGCCTACAGCAATGCGCTGGTGGCCGCGGCCTATTTGGACCATCTCCGGGCGATTCTGGGCGAACGAGGCTACGGCGATCCCCGGTGGATGCTGGTTGCCTACAACTGGGGACCGGACAAAGTCCTGGCCCATCTGGAGGCAGGTCAGAATTGGGAACAGCTGGCCGAGCCGCGGCGTCGCTATGCCGAGCGCATTCTGGAAATTGCCGGTAACATTCCGGTGCAGTGAACGGTTATGGACCGCGGATTTACCTGATGCGGCGGATCGCTACGGATTTGAAGACTGCCGGATTGGCATTGCTCTTTGTTCTTGTCGATTGTCTTTTCCCTGATTCTCTTCCGAAGGAGGACCGATGATGGAACGTCCAGATCTCACGGGCATCTCCCCTGAC
>CAYZLP010000425.1:0-4985 GCA_964478635.1 uncultured Caldilineaceae bacterium | reverse complement strand
AGAATCGATCCGGGCGCGAACAGGCCGGCGTCCGGTCAGAACAGCAAGACGCGCGGTCTATTATCTTAGCCGGTTTGGGCGGGAGAATCAAACTCGCGCGCTACCCCTCAAAGCGTACCTGAACCTCGGCCAAACTGTCGTCGGAGCCGACAACCGCAATCTGATCGCCCAATGCCAGGCGCGTGTAGCCGTGGGTCACCAGTCTTCCGCCCGCCCGGTGAATCGCCACAATCAGTACGTCGTGGGGGAAGTGGATGTCGCGGATGGCAATGCCGTTGAGATCCGGATTGCGCATTTCAAACTCCACGAAGGCCTGGTCGGGCTCCATGCCCAGAAGCAAGGTCGCGGCAAAGGGCGAGCGCACCGCTTGGTCGAGCAGGTTCACCATGGCGGTGCCCGGTTCGACCACAATCGCGCCGTAGGCGTGAAATTTGTCTGCATTGGCGCGGTTTTGCAGGCGAACGATGACGTTCTTCACGGCGAACTCCTCGTAGATGAGTTCGCAGACCGCGCGGCTTTCCTCATCGGCGAGCATCAAGACCACGGCGTCGGCCCTGGCCGCCCCCAGCGCCGCCAGCGTCGAACGGTCGATTGCTTCGATCACTTTGATGCGCGGCGAGTTGGCCATCCCCTCGGCAACGACCCCGGGGCGACGGGTGATGAGCGTCGCCTGCCAGTCGTGCTCTTCCAACCGGCGCGCCAGGGCCAGAGATTGTCCCTCAACACCGAAAATGAGTGCGGAGTGGGGGCCTTCCGGTCCCATACCCTGCGCGCGGGTATGAGCTTCCCCGGCCCGAGTGATGGCCCATTTCAGCAGGGGCGGACCGACGATCTGGTTGAGGACGATCACGCCGATGGACAGGGCGGCCAGCTCCGCGCCCCAGGTAGGAAACTCGACGCCGACCTCTTTGGCCAGACCGACGCTGACGCCGGCCTGGGTGATGAAGGCGAAGCCCAGCAATGCATTGGCGGGGCTGCGGTCGCGCACCAGCGCATTGCCGAGGAAGCTGCCAGCAAAGATGCCCACGATGCGCACGACGAAGAGGATCAGCACGACGGCCCAGAGTTCCCAGATGACGTCCAGTTCCAGCTCGACTCCGACAAGGGTGAAGAAGAGGAGAAACATGGGTGGGGCCAACTCCTCCACCGTACGGCGAAAATCCGCGGCAAAGGGGGAGAAGTTGGTCACATAGAAGCCGGCCGTCATGCAGATGAGCAGCGGCTCAGAAAAAAGGCCCACCGGTAGGCCGAAAGGGTGGACGCCGTGGAGCCGCGTTGCCACCACAAACACGCCCAATCCGAGCAGCAAAATCAAGATGCTTTTGAGGATGCCAAAGCGAATGTGCATGATGGCATGGAGCAGCAGACCGACGAGCAACCCCAGCCCGATGTCCAGGGCGACTTCAAAGGCGACAAAGAGCATCAGGGCCAAGTCGAAACGTGCCCCCTCCACCAGCACGGCAGCGACGGAGACAGAGGCCGCGAAGATGACGATCACGACGGCATCCATCAGCACGGTCGCGCCCAGGACTTTGTGGGTGAAGGGACCGCGCGCCCGCAGTTCCTTGATGATCGCCAGCGCGGAGGATGGGGAGCGCGCGATCATGATGGTTGCGCCGAGCAACGCTACGGCCAGGATTTCCGCCCGGGGCAGCGCCGCCATAAACGGGATCAGGTCGCTCAGCAGCACGAAGGCGATGACGCCGACGACCAGAATCGCCACAATCTGCCCGCCGATCAGCGCCAGGATGCTGCGAAAGTAGCCGCGGATGACCTGTAGCTCAAGCTCGGCGCCCGCGGCGAAGGCGATAAAGGCCAGGGAGAGTTCGTCCAGCAGCAGGAATTGGGGAATGTTCTCCGTGTGGATGAAATCGAGCACGAAGGGTCCGGCAATGATACCGACGAAGAGAAAGCCGCTGATCAACGGGAGATTAAAGCGGGCGAAGATGTCGCCCATCTGGCGCGCCGCGAGGACGATGAGGAAAAGCGCCGTGAACAGCGCAAGGTACGGAACAAGAAAACCCATGAAATCGCCGCCATCCTGCAGCGGTTGTGCCGGTTGGCATTTCGGATACCCTTCACCGAAGGTATAACATAGGGGTGCGGCATCGTCAAGCCGGACGGCGATTTTGGGAGTGCAATTCACGACGGGGCGTACTCGTCACCCTGAGCGGGTCTAGCCAGAACGTTCGCTGTGCGGTTACTCCAGCGAAGGGTCTTGTCTCGGTTTGCCCCAACACTGAATTACACACGCGATTTACAGCCATCCACCAATATGAAGGAGGCTTCCATGAAAATCACCGACGTCCAGACCTTTGTTGTCGGAAACCCGCCGCCCCATTTTGGCGGTCGTTACTGGCTCTTTCTGAAGCTGATCACCGACCAGAATGTGGTGGGATATGGGGAAGTCTACGCGGTTCCCTTTCACCCGCGGGTGGTCGTCAAGATGATCGAGGACGTGTGCGCGCGGCACGTGATCGGCGCCGATCCCTTCCAGATCGAACGCCTCTGGCGCCTCATCTATTCGAGCGGCTACAGCCAGCGTCCCGGCCCTGCGCTCCTGGGTATCCTTAGCGGGATTGAGATGGCCTGCTGGGACATCATGGGCAAGGAACTCAACCGGCCCGTCTATGAATTGCTGGGCGGCCAGGTCCATGAGAAACTGCGTTCCTACACCTATCTCTATCCCGAACCCGGGGACGCTACCGATGTCTACCGCGATCCGGAGCTGGCGGCGCAGCGGGCGGCCGCTTACGCCCAACAGGGCTTCACGGCCGTGAAATTCGATCCGGTGGGACCCTATTCCGCCTTTGATCCCAGACAGCTTTCACTGCCCATGCTCGAGCACAGCGAGCGCTTCGTTGCGGCCGTGCGCGAAGCGGTGGGCAGCCGGTGCGATCTGCTCTTTGGCACCCACGGTCAGATGACGCCGGCCGGGGCCATTCGGTTGGCCAGGCGACTCGAGAAATACGATCCGCTCTGGTTTGAGGAACCCGTGCCGCCCGAAAATCCGGAAGAAATGGCCCGGGTGGCCCGGCAGACCACCATTCCCATTGCCACCGGCGAGCGGCTCAGCACGAAATATGAATTCGCCCGGCTGCTCACCCATCAGGCCGCGTCCATTCTGCAGATGGCCCTGGGGCACGTAGGCGGCCTGCTGGAGGCCAAGAAGATCGCCGGCATGGCCGAGGCCTTCTACGCCCAGATCGCGCCTCACCTCTATTGCGGCCCCATCTCCGGCGCGGCCGATATTCAGCTCAGCACCTGCAGCCCGAACTTCCTGATCCAGGAGAGCATCCTGTCCTGGGGCGGCTTTTATGCCGAAATCCTCAAAACGCCCATTACCTGGCAGGACGGCTATATCATCCCGCCCAAAGATCCCGGGCTGGGCGTGGAACTCGATGAAGCGGTGGCGGCCCAGCACCCGTATACGGGCGAGGAACTGCACCTGGAGATGGCCGACCAGCCGATCTATCCGTAGCGTATCCTCTACAAATCTGCTCGACAGGGGGCGATGATCATGCGCAATGAAGTTCAGCCCAACTTGCTTCAGGTGGAGGTTGTGCATGAGCGGGCGCTGCCGTCCGCCCACCTGAAGGCCGTCCATGATCTTTGTCGGCGGGCGTACCGGGAAGATCTGGTCGCCTATTTCGCCGCCTTGACCGATGCATGCCACGTTCTGGGTTTTCTGGATGGGATTCTGGTAAGCCATGCCATGTGGGTGACCAGGTGGCTGCAGGTGGGGGATGGTCCGCTGCTGCGCACGGCCTACGTGGAGATGGTGGCGACCGAGCCGGCCTACCAGGGACGCGGATTGGGGCGCGCGGTCATGGGCCGGCTGGCCGCCGAGATTACAGCCTACGATCTCGGCGCCCTCTGCCCGGCGGAGACGGGCCTGTATGGACATCTTGGCTGGATTTCCTGGCGCGGGCCGCTCTATATCCGCACCGAGACGGGACTGCTGCCCACGCCCGAAGAGGCGGTCATGGTGCTGCCCACGCCCCGGACGCCGGCCCTGGATCTGGAGTTGCCCCTTTCGGCCGAATGGCGCGCGATCGAATTGTGGTGAAGGGCAGGGTTGGGTGGTTCAGAACAGCGCTTCCGTCGCCCGCTGTGCAGGCCACAGACCCATGACCTGCCGCAAGACGCCCAGTTCGCCCGTGTGGTAGGCGTTGTGCGCGGCAATGATGTTGATCTCGCGCAGAATCGTATGGCCATAGTCGCCGCTGTTGGGGAGTGGCGCCAAGAGATCGATTGCGGGATCGCTGATGATGGCGACCAGCGCGTTCCGATCGGCGTAGAATTGCGCGATCGTCTTTTGCCAGCCGGCCAGATCGGTCGTGGCGCCGGCATCCGGCCAGAGATCGTCGGGGAAGGTGGGCCAGCGGTAGTCGTCCGCCTGGATATAGTCGAGAATGTCCCGCTGGCAGATGCGCAGGTGCTCCAGCAGGTGCCAGAAGGTGTAGTCGCAGTTGGGCGGCCGCGTGTTGATGTGTTCTGGTGGGAAATCGGCCACCGCGTCCTCGAAGTCCATGTGGGCCTGGCGCACGGTCAACAAGGCCACAAGTTGGCTGCGCAGTTCGAGCTGCGTTTGCATTGGATTTGCTCCTTTTCCTGTCCTGCAAGTCCAGTGAGCCCGTTTGCGTGCGCGCAGATCGGCAGGGTGGGATCAACTGCACCGGGCTCGCATGCCATGGATCCACACTCGTCCAGTCCGCACGCCTTCGTGCGGACCGCTCGAGTGGATGGGTCAGGGCAACCGCGCCAAATCATTGTCGTAGTCTGCCACTCTCACGACCGGATAATATGGCCCTTCTCCCTGGGACGGGGTCAGCGGCAGGCTGCCCGTGCCGCTGACCGTGTCGACCACGATGCGGCCGTTGGCCAGGAGCACGCCGTCGCCCTGCACAAGCTGGAGCAGGAGCAAGTCACCGCTGTCGCCCACGGCGCGGAACATGCCCTCATCCGCCACCTCGGCAATGTCA
>CAYZLP010000424.1:0-4993 GCA_964478635.1 uncultured Caldilineaceae bacterium | reverse complement strand
AACATGTTTGTCTTTTGGGACTGGGTTGGAGGGCGCTATTCCGTCTGGTCGGCCATTGGCCTCTCGGTGGCCATCTACATTGGCATGGATAATTTTGAAGCTTTTCTGACCGGCGCACACCGGATTGACGAGCATTTCCGGACCGCGCCGTTGGAAGAAAAGCTTCCGGCCGTCATGGGGCTGCTGGGCATCTGGTACAACAATTTCTGGGGCGCCGAGAGCCATGCGATTCTCCCCTACGATCAGTACCTGGAGCATTTCGCCACCTATTTCCAGCAGGGCGACATGGAGAGCAACGGCAAGTCGGTGACGAAAGCGAACGCGTGGGTCGATTACCAGACCGGCCCGATTATCTGGGGGCAGCCCGGCACCAATGGTCAGCATGCCTTCTATCAGCTGATCCACCAGGGCACCAAGCTGATCCCGTGCGATTTTCTGGCCCCGGCCCAGAGTCAAAATCCCCTCGGCAATCATCACGCCCTGCTGCTGTCAAACTATTTCGCCCAAACGGAGGCGTTGATGCGGGGCAAAAGTAGCGCCGAGGTGGAAGCGGAGCTGCGTGCCCAAGGCATGTCGGAGGAACAGCTGGCCGTGCTCGTGCCGGCCAAAACATTTACCGGCAACCGGCCTACCAATTCCTTTCTCTTTCGCAAATTGACCCCGGAAACCCTGGGCATGCTCATCGCCTGCTACGAGCACAAGATCTTTACCCAGGGCGTCATCTGGAACATCAACTCGTTCGATCAAATGGGCGTCGAACTGGGCAAGGTGCTGGCCAAGGCGATTCTGCCGGAACTGGCGGATGATGCGCCCGTGACCACCCATGATTCATCTACCAACGGTTTGATCAACCATTATAAGTCATTGCGCTAGCGTCGGAGCAACCGCACTGCCGGATACGTTCGGGGCCCATCCGAACGCACACGGTCTGGCGGCAGAATTCCATTTTCCAGTCGGTTACCAGTCGAAGTCAACATCGTAGTTACAGGGAGAAATGATATGAAGAATTTTCTTCGCTATAGCGCTGCCATGGTCATGGGCGGGTTATTGGTTGCCGCCGTCTTGCTGACCAACGGTGCCCGCGCCCAGGAGGAACCTGCAGCCGACAGCGATATCGAAGCGACGTTCTCGCTCGACGGCGTTTTGCTGGATGCGCAGTTCCTGCCCTATCAGGGCCAACTGCTGGATCCGAACCTCGGCGGTACGCCGGTTCCTAATGGCAGCTATCAAATGGTTTTCCGTCTTTATAACAGTCAGACCGGTGGGACAGCCCTCTGGCAGGAAACCAAGTTCCTGACCGTGACGGATGGACTGTTCACCACGTTGCTGGGCGACACGTCTCCGCTCAACCTGGGCAACTTCAACGGCCAGCGCCTCTGGCTCGGCGTTGAGGTCAATGGGAACGGTGAAATGGCTCCGCGCCAGCCCTTCGGCGCCAGCCCCTACGCCATCTATGCCGAAAACGCCAACCTGCTGGACGGGCGGCCGGTCGACTTCTTCGGTGAGAAGCGCCGCGATCCCATCGCATATGGCATCGTCAGAGAGACCGGCGGCCGTGAGCGAGGCTGGAATTTTTCCAGCGGCTATGATGATGGCCTGGGCGCCTACGTCATTGCGATCAACGATATCAACTACAACGTCAACGAATTTGTTACGGTCGTGACGCCTGTGGTCAATCCTTCCTGCCCCAATGCCGTCTTGGCGGCAACGGGCAGCCGGGACGGTCGTCTGATCGTTGATCTGGAAAACACCAACGGCAACAACGCGCGCTGTAAGTTCCACTTCGTCACGTTCTCGCCCTGATTGGCGGCTCTGGTATAGCCGGCAAAGATTCAGGCGAAGAGCGGGAGAAAGGTAAAACGGCATGAACAGTTCATTCAGATTGTGGCGTATCGTCATGATTGTCGCCATTGTCGCCGGTCTGCTCTCGGTAACCGGATTGGCCATGGCGCAATCGTCGGCGGCATATGATCTGGGCTGCTGGGGAACGATTACAAGCGGCGGGGGCCAGCGTCAGTCCGGTTCGTTCGTGTTGCGTGATGCAACCGGCCAAACGGCCGTGGGTCAGGCCAATAGCAGCCAGTTCCGACTGCATGCGGGGTACGTCCAGAATTGGGCGACGCTGCAGAACACCGCGGCGTCTTCGACAGAAGGCGTTACGCCCGCTGTAATCGAGGAGGATTCGACCGTCTTCCTGCCTATCGTGCAGAATTTTGTCCGACTCGTGCGGCCCTGTAGTTTTTGAGATGTGGAAATACCCGACCAGGACCGGATCACGTTCCGGTCCGACCGAATTGCCTATCCATTGGCAGGAGTAACACCATGCAAGATCATTTGCGCAGGGCACGCACGCCGATCATCGTCATGATGGCCGCCGTGCTGCTGCTCTTATTCCCGGCAGGTCATGCCCAAGCGGCAGAACAACCCTATTTGGCGCCCAAAACCCAGAGCGAGCCGGTCTTTGCTTTGCCCGGCGTGCTCCGGGCCGCTATCAACCAGCCCTATGATACGGAATTGGTCACACCCAACGGCGATGTCTATGCCGTGGTAGGTGAGACGCCCCAGATCGAAATGCAGCTGAGCGAAGCGCGCGACATGACGCCACCCCCGCCCGTAAAAATATGGGGTACGCTCTTTCCCAATGGGCGCATGAGCAATACGCCCGAGATCGTCGTTTCGGCAGTTCAGGTGAGCGGCCCGGTGGCAACGCCGACGCCCACGACGCCCCGGGCGACCGTAACCTCTCCCATCATCAATGTCCGGGCCGGACCGAGCACCGACTATCCGATTGTCGGCTCCTTGAATGAAGGGCAGAGTTGCGATATCGTCGGGCGCAACCGGGCGACGACCTGGTGGCAGCTCAACTGTAACAACAATTTTTCGGGTTGGGTGGCCGGTCAGCTGGTCTCTGTAGCCGGCAGCACGGCGAATGTGCCCGTCGTGGAAGTCCCGCCGCCGCCCCAGCAGCCTCAGCCCACGCCGCCGCCCGCCGGCTGCACGGGCTGGAGTGCCAGCTTCTTCGCCAATCGTGATCTGCTCGGTTCCCCGGTCGTGAACGATTGTGTCAACGCGGTCAATTTCAATTGGGGAACGGGCGCGCCCTACGGCGGCATGCCGCCGAATAACTGGTCGGCCCGCTTTGAGCGCAATATCAGCTTCTCGCCCGGCACCTATCGCTTCACCGCTACCAGCGATGACGGCGTGCGCGTCTATCTGGATGGCGAGATGATCATCAACGGCTGGCGCGAGCAGTCGCCCACCCAATATACGGCCGACCGCCAGCTTTCCGGTACCCACAACGTCCGGGTGGAATACTTCCAGGCGGGTGCCGGCGCGAGCTTGGTCCTCAATATCGACATCGTGCGCAGCGCCGGCGGTGGCGGCGTCGGTGACTGGCAGGCCAGCTACTGGAACAACGTAAGTCTCTCGGGCAGCCCGGCCCTCTCACGTCCGGAAGCGCGCGATCGCTATCCGCTGGATCGGGACTGGGGTACCGGTTCGCCCGTGCCCGGCGTCATCGGCAATGACAACTGGTCGGCCCGCTGGACCGGTCGCTTCTATTTCGAGCCGGGTGACTATGTCTTCCAGGCCCGGGTCGACGATGGTGTGCGCGTCTATATTGATGGCCTGCGCGTGATCGACGCCTGGTCCGACGGCTACAAAGAGCCGGCCAACACTTTCCGGGGCGTTGGCGGCGGCGAGCACGAGATTACGGTCGAGTATTATGAACGAGGCGGTACGGCCTTCGTACGCGTCCTGTGGTACAAGAACACCGGTTCCGGCGGCGGATCTGGTGGTGGTTCCGGCGGTGGTTCCGGCGGTGGATCCGGTGGTGGAATTGGCGGCAGCCTGGATGAATAGGCCGGTCCGGCCGGCGCAGCCCCGGGTTACCCTTCCGGCATAAATTTGCTGGATTGCTGCCGCATTGCTAACGTTGAACGGGATTGGCCGCGTGACGGCGGCGCCGATCGCAGCAGTCTACCCAGCGGTATCGAAGAGGGCGTCATCCCGTAAGGGTTGCACGCCCTCTTTTCGTGCAAATCTGACCATGAGAGAGAATGAAATGGATATCCAAGTGCTGCTCGCCTATTTTTCTGAACAGGAACCGGCGATTCTGGCGACGATTAAAGAACTTGTTACCCGGGAGACGCCTTCTGACGATAAGCCACGACTAGACGCCTTTGCCGAGTACTACGCGGAGCGACTGCGTGCCGTTGGCGCCGTGGTCGACATCATCCCCTGCGCCGAGCGCGGCAACCATGTCCGGGCTCGCTTGGGTCATGGTGCATTTCCTCCCGAAGTGAAGCCCGCACTGATTCTCTGTCACTACGATACGGTCTGGCCGGTCGGTTCTTTGGAAACCCATCCCTTCCGGGTTGTCGAGGGCAAGGCTTATGGGCCGGGTATCTTCGACATGCAGTCCAGCCTGGCCATGAGCGAGTTCGTCATGCGCGCGGTCGGTGACCTCAAGTTGGAGCTGCCGCGCCCGGTCACGCTGCTGGCGACTTCGGACGAAGAAGTGGGGAGCTATGCCTCACGCGCGCTGATTGAAGACGAAGCGCGGCTGTCCGAGTATGCGCTGGTGCTGGAGTCTCCCCTGCCCGGCGGCGTGCTCAAGACAGCCCGTAAAGGCGGCGGCATCTTTGAGATCACGACCACCGGTCGTGCCGCCCATGCCGGCGTCGAGCCTGAGAAGGGCATCAGCGCCGTCACTGAAATGGCCCATCAGATTCTCTACATTCAAGGATTGGCCGAACCGGAATATGGCACCACCGTCAGCGTGGGCCTGGTGCGGGGCGGTTCCGCGCACAATGTGATTCCGGCCAGCGCCTGGGCCCAAGTGGATGTCCGCTCGTGGCGAACATCGGAGGTAGAACGGGTTACCACGGCCCTGCGCAGCCTGGAGCCGGTTACGCCCGGCGCCCGGGTCGATGTGAGCGGTGGCCCCAATCGCCCGCCTCTGGAGCGGGCGGCAACGGCCGAGCTTTTTGAC
>CAYZLP010000423.1:0-5020 GCA_964478635.1 uncultured Caldilineaceae bacterium | reverse complement strand
GTCGGTCCAATACTTCCCTCCGCCAAATCGTAGCGCTGGGCAAGCTCTGCGTAGGTGGGTTCGCTTTCTTCGAAATAGAGGGCAAGCAACAATTCGCGACAACGTTCCCCGATGCGGTTCAACCCTGCGTTCAGCCATTCGACCAGTTCCCAACGTTCGATTTCATTTGTCTTGCCCGGTAGGGAGAGAAGCAAGCTCTCATCCTCGCCGAGCGCGGCGGCTTGTTCGCGCTTGCGACGCGCAATCAGACGCCAGGTATGCCGCCGCGCTACTGTTCCCAACCAACCGCCAAGATTGGAGTCATCGCGCAGCTTATCCAGGCTGTCGATCAGGGCCGAAAACGAAATCTGCGCGATGTCCGCGGCGTCATCCGCGGACAAACCGTAATTCAGCGGAATTGAGTAGACGAGACGCTCATACTTGGAAACCAACTGTTGCCAAACTTGAAGGTCGCCCGCACGACAGCCGGCGATTAGGTCTGCATCGGTCATGAAGGCGGATGCAGCGTTTTGCGGTTTCTGTTGTTTAGTCATATGTGCGCGCGAAGGTTGTTGAACATAGTTGACAAGGCGTCCGCTACGATCCATTCCTTGATCGTAATGGGGATCTCTTCATAAGGTCACAAGGGCTAAAAATATATGCAAGTGCGCGCCCGTGTCAAATGTTTGGAGAAACAGCGAGTGCATTTCATTTTGGGGATGAACCAGATGGCAGGACCTGCTCTATCGTGTGACTCGAGTGGTGCGTATCTCCGCAATATCTTCCGGACCGACCACAAAAACGCGGTCACCGAGCCGGGCGCGGATCGCATGGCCGCCGGTGAAGGCGCCAAAGGCCGGCAAGACTGTCGTGGATTGTCCAACGTGAAAACAGGACAACCGCAGGCGCGTGCCATCGACGTCCCGCAGTGTCGCGACGGGATGCACGTGCCCGGCAAGTGCGTAGCGTGTCGGCACCTGGCTCTGCCGCTGTGGGGGCTCGTGGTGACAGGCAAAGGGTCCCAGCAGATAGGGTTCGCAGACGCCTATGATGTTCAGGCTCGCCGGCGGCGGTCCGGCATGGCGGTCGTGGTTGCCGGCGATGAGCGTCACGCTCAATGTGCGATGGCGCCCGCGCCAGCCTTCCAATGCCTCAATCACTTGCTCGCTTTGACTGGCCCGGGTGTGAAAGAAATCCCCCAATATGATCAACCGCTGGGCGCCGGTCTCGTCAAGGCAGCGGGAGAGGCGCGCCAGATCATCTGCGGTCGCGCCCGACGGCACCGGCAGACCCGCAGCCTGAAACGAATCGCTCTTGCCGAAATGGGGATCGGCCACAAAGAGCGTCGCTTCCGCGGCCCAGTACAAGGCCCGCGCCGCCAGCAAAACCACCCGTTCGCCCGCCAGATCGATCTCGATCCGCCCGTCGCTCACCATCTCCGCCCAATCTTCAATCGACAGTCTTTACTCTTCATCCGCCGGCCTGCGCTCCCCATCCCCTTCTTCGGCCACGCGCTCCAATTCCATTACCATCCGCGCCACCCGATCGCGCCAGGTTTCGCTGGTGACCTGGGTGCGCATGCGGTCGGCCCAGACGGGAAACGCCAGCGGCGTTAACCGTTTCGTCTCGACCAGGACCACATCCTGGTGGGCGATGGCGACCAGCGTGGCCTCAAGGCGCACGAGATCGAGCTGTTGCTGGAGCACCTCGCGCCGGGCCTGGTCCAGGAGCATGTTGTCGGGATCGTACTGTTCGAAGACATCGTACAGGATGCCGCTGGATGCCTGCAACTGGCGTGCGCTCTTGCGGCTGCCCGGATAGCCGGAGAAGATCAGACCGGCGACCCGGGCAATGTCCCGAAATTGCCGGCGGGCCAGCTCGGTTTCGTTGACGCAGGCCAGAACATCTTCCAGCAGGTTGTCGGTCGTGAGGTAGCGCCGCCAATCCGCCTCTGTGAGGGCGAAAGGCGTGGGCGACAGCAGTTCGAAGCCGTAGTCGGTTGCAAAGGCGCTGATCGTGCGCGGCGCTTCCCGGGTCATGCGATAGGCTACCAGCGTGCTCAACCCTTCGTGCACCAAACGTCCGGCCATGGGGAAGACGAAAACATGATGTCCATCCCGGGATTTGGCCGCCTCAATGAGCAACTCGCCTGGCGCCGGGATGTGCGACCAGCGGGCCTGAAGATCCAGAATCGGGCGCACGGCCATGAGTTCCGGCGATCCAAAATGGCCGGCCCGTGCGTCGGCCAGCTCCACGCGCACGGCCCCGGCCAACTGGGATGAGAGGGGCATGCGCGAGCCCATCCAACGGGGCACGATTCCCCGGCTGCCCTTAGCTTTGCGCACGTAAGCTGTCATCTCCTTGACCCGTACCAACTCCAGAATTCTGCCGGCGAAGACAAAGCGATCGCCCGGCTTGAGACGGGCGATAAAGGACTCCTCGATGCTGCCCAGGCTGCCGCCCCGCAGATACTTGACCTTGATCATGCTGTCGCTGGTAATGGTGCCGATGGACATGCGGTGAAACTGGGCGATCTGGCGGGTTGCGGCGCGGTAGACGCCGTCCCGCTGGGCCAGTTTATTGTATTGGGCGTAGGCATGCAGGGCCGCGCCGCCGTCGGAGACGAAACCCAATGCCCAGGCCCATTCCTCGTCGCGGAGATTGCGATAGGCATGGGTCGACCGCACCTCTTCCAGCAGATCATCCGCCTGAAAACCGCCGCCCAGGGCCATGGTGACCAGATGCTGGGCCAGCACATCCAGAGGCTTTTCGAGGGGGACGCGGCCTTCGATCATCCGGTCTTCGATGGCCCGGCGGGCAGCCGCGAATTCGACCAGCTCAAAGGCATGGGTCGGTACGCAGAGCACCCGGCTGACCGCGCCGGGTTGGTGACCGCTGCGCCCGGCCCGCTGCATGAGCCGGGCTACACCCTTGGGGCTGCCGACCTGAATCACCTGATCCACCGGCGAAAAATCGACGCCTAGATCGAGGCTGGAGGTGCAGACGACGCAGCGCAGGCGGCCGTCCCGCAGCCGCTCTTCGATTTCTGTCCTCAGCCCCGGATCCAGGGAGCCGTGATGCAGCGCAATCTCACCGGCAAATTCGGGGTAGGCGTCGATGAGGGCTTGAAACCAGAGTTCCGTTTGGGCCCGGGTGTTGGTGAAGATGAGGGTGGATTCTGCCTGCCGGACGGCATCCGCCACCGGTTCGAGCAGTTTGATCCCCAAGTGGCCGGCCCAAGGAAACCGTTCGATCTGTTCCGGGATGAGCGTGTCGACCCGCAGCTCTTTGGGCATCTCACCCGCGATCAGGCGGGGTGTGGGCCGGTCCACAGCCGGCGCGCCCGGCGCGCCCATGAGCACTTCCAGCGCCTCGGCCAGGTTGCCGAGGGTGGCCGACAACCCCCAGACCCGCAGTTCCGGCTGCCACCGCCGGAGGCGGGCCAGGGCCAGCTCCGTTTGAATGCCTCGCTTGCTGCCCAACAGCTCGTGCCATTCGTCGACAACCACACACTTGAGCTCTCGAAAGAGCTTGTGGCTTTCCGGATAAGAGAGGAGCAGCGAAAGGCTCTCGGGCGTGGTAATCAGGGCGGAAGGCATCCTGTTGCGCTGGCGCGTCTTGGCCGCCGATGAGGTGTCGCCCGTGCGTTTCTCCACCGTCCACGGCAGGCCCAGTTCACGGGCGGCGGCTGCCAATGATGCCGTCGTGTCCGTTGCCAGCGCGCGTAGGGGCGTGATCCAGAGCACGGTGAGGGGCGGCGGCTCCAGCATGGCCCAGTGCTTCGGCTCGGGGTGAGCCGCCATCCATTCCAGGAGGGGTCCGAACCATGCCGCATAGGATTTGCCCATGCCCGTCGGCGCGTGAATCAGGCCGCTGGCGCCGGCCGCGTAGGCGTCCCAGGCCGCACGTTGGAAGGGGAAGGGGGCCCAGGCGCGCGCGGCATACCAGGCGGAGAGGGTGGGGTGATGGGGTTGCGGGGTTGTAGGGTTGTTGGATTGTGGGGGCGTGGATTCTTGGGGTGTGGGTGGTTGGGTGTTCATTGGTTTGTCGGTGTTGCGGCGCGTCTCAATTGGCGTCCGGTGCGGTGGCCGGGCTGTTTTCGAGTTCTGTGACGAGCGCTTCGAGCGTTGAGAGCTGATCGGCTTCGGCAGGGGGTTTGTCGTGGCGCCAGCGGGCCATACGGGGAAAGCGTAGGGCAATGCCCGATTTGTGGCGGCTGGAACGCTGGATGCCTTCGAAAGCCAGCTCGAAAACCAGTTCGGGCTTTACGGCGCGCACGGGGCCAAAGCGCTCCGTGGTATTGCGCCGCACAAAGGCGTCAACCCGGCGGATTTCGGCGTCGGTCAGCCCTGAATAGGCTTTGGCGATAGGTACCAGCGCGTCGCCGTCCCAGACGCCAAAGGTGTAGTCGGTATAGAGCGATGCCCGGCGGCCGTGACCGCGTTGAGCGTAAATCATGACGGCGTCGACGGTGAAAGGGTCGATCTTCCACTTCCACCAATCCCCCTTTTTGCGCCCGACGCCATAGGGGGATGCCAGCCGCTTCAGCATGAATCCTTCCGCGCCCCGGCCGCGGGATTCCTCCCGCAGCGCGCTCACGCTGTCCCAGTCGCCTGCGTCGACAATTGGCGAGAGGGCAAATGGGGCTGCTTCGGGCAGCGTCGTGGCCAGCGTCTCCAGGCGCCTGCGACGCTGGACAAGCGGCTCTGCGCGCAGGTCGCTGCCGTTGATCTCCAATATGTCATAAGCCATGAGAATTACCGGCGCATCCTGGAGCAGCTTGGCGCCGACTTTTTTGCGCCCGAGCCGCCGCTGCAGCATGTTGAAGGGGAGCGGTGCCCCGCCGCGCCAGACAAGAATTTCGCCATCCAGCACGGTGCCGTCCGGCAGCAGCTCGCCCAAGTCGCGCAGTTCAGGATAGGCGTCCGTTACCAGCTCCTCGCCCCGGGTCCAGACCAGCGCCTCGCCCTGGCGTTTGATGACTTGAGCCCGGATGCCGTCCCACTTCCACTCGATTTGCCATTCCCTGCGGAGGCCTAGC
>CAYZLP010000422.1:0-5021 GCA_964478635.1 uncultured Caldilineaceae bacterium | reverse complement strand
AATGCACGGTCGTCCAGCGCAGCAAGGAAGACTCCCACGACTATCGCTACTTTCCTGAACCCGATCTGCCCCCGGTTCACGTCCCCCGGGAATGGGTCGACGCGCTGCAGCGCCAGTTGCCTGAACTGCCGGGCGCCAAGCAGGCGCGCTACGAGCAAGCGTGGCAGGTTCGCCCCGTGGACGCCACGATCTTGACTTCTGAAGGGCTGGTCGCCGACTACTTCGAAGGCGCCGTGGCTGCGTACGGCACCGAAGAAGGCAAGCCTCAGCGCATGGCCAACTGGTTGACGGGCGAATTCTTCCGCCTCCTCTACGCGGATGGCGAAGGCCAGGATCTGCGCCAGATCGCCGAAACGCGCGTCCATCCCGATCAGCTTGCTGCACTCCTACGCCTGGTAGACGACAAAGTCATCAACCAAAACACGGCGAAGAAAGTGCTGGAGACCATGTATACCGCCGGCGAAGATCCCCAGATCATCGTCGAACGGGAAGGGCTGGCCATGGTCAGTGACAGCAGCGTCATCGACCAGGCTATCGATGAAATCCTGGCTGCCAATCAGGATGAGTTAGGCCGGTATCGCGGCGGTGAAGAGAAGCTCTTCGGCTTCTTCATGGGCCAGGTCATGCGGGCTACCAAGGGCCAAGCCGACCCGGCTGCGGCACGCCAGCGTCTGCAGGAGCGCCTGGAAGGCTAGTACACGCCACGGCACTTCACGCCTCACATGTATATGAGCCCGGCTTCCACGTTGGAAGCCGGGCTTTCTGTTTCTCAAAAAACGTCCTGGCAGACCCGGCCGGTTCCAGTCGCGCGCCACTTGTCATCTGTATGATCAACAAAAAAACACCGGCGCCCTAATGGCGCCGGTGTTTCACGTGAAACATCAAAGCGTCGGCGTGGCCTTTCCGGCCGCCGGCGCACCCGCTAGAGGTAGTCGCGGAGCTTCCGGCTGCGGCTGGGGTGACGCAGGCGGCTCAGGGCCTGAGCCTCGATCTGGCGAATGCGCTCACGCGTCACGCCAAATTTCTTGCCGACCTCTTCCAACGTATAGCAATAACCATCGACCAGCCCAAAGCGCAGCTGCAGAATGCGCACTTCACGGGGTGTAAGGCTCTGGAAGATCTCATCGATCACCTCACGCAAGAGCTGCTGCCCGGCGGCTTCGGACGGGCTGTCCGCATCTTCATCTTCGATAAAATCGCCCAGATAGCTGTCCTCTTCCTCGCCGACGGGCATTTCCAGACTCAAGGGACGCTGACTGACGCGCATGATATGCTCCACCTTGCGCGGCGTCACGCCGAGTTCGTTGGCGATCTCCTCCGTTGTCGGGTCGCGTCCCAACTCCTGCACCAGTTGGCGACTGGTGCGCGTCAACCGGTTAATCTGCTCGTACATATGGACGGGCACGCGGATGGTGCGGCCCTGGTCGGCGATGGCCCGGGTCACGGCCTGGCGGATCCACCACGTTGCGTACGTGCTGAACTTGTAGCCGCGGCGGTAGTCAAACTTCTTTACAGCGCGAATCAGGCCGATATTGCCCTCCTGAATCAGATCCAGAAAGGGCACGCCCCGGCCGACATACTTCTTGGCTACGCTAACCACCAGGCGGCTGTTGGCCTTGATCAGATGCTCTTGAGCAGCCTGTCCATCACGCACGTACCAGAGCAGTTTCTCCCGCTCTTCCCAATCATCCACCCCGTCTGAAAGCAGTTGCCGGGCGTCCCGGCCCTTTTCCATGCGCTTGGCCAACATCACCTCTTCCTCAGCCGTGAGGAGCGGCACCCGGCCAATTTCTTTGAGATAGAGACTAATGGAGTCGTCGATCTCAATCTGGCTCAGATCAAACGCATCCGGCTCGGCATTATTTTCTTCTTCCTCGAGCTCTTTTTCGATCTCGGCATCATCTATATCTTCCGTATCCCGCGCCTGACCGACTTCGATACCCTGCTCAAACAAGGCAGCAAAGGTATCTTCCAGCTGCTCAATATTGTTCTCGACCTCGGGCATGACGCGCAGGACATCGTCATAACTGACATAGCCCTGGGAACGGCCCAGTCCCAATAGATGGGAGAGCGCCTCTTCCGGCGTCATCACAGCGCCATTCTCTTCGCCATTTTCGGCGCCGTTCGCATTAGCGCCGCTTTCATCAGCGCCATTCTGACCGGCAACATCGTGCTGAGTCTCGCCAGTGAAGCCATTGACGGCTGTTTCGGCCTCCAGCACAACCTCGGTGTTTTCTACTTCAACTTCCTGCAGGACTTCCTGCTTGATTTCGCGCTTCTTTGCCATGCGGATAATTTTCTCCCTACACTAGCCAGCTGATCACACTGCCAAAAAACAGCCTGTCAACTTCCCGTCACCCTATACTATGAATACCTTTTTTCGGCTTGTCTGCACTATACCCTACAATAGCCCGCCGTTTAGCGAACTATCGCCATACCCATAACGCAGCGCGTCGAAGAGTGGTTTCATTCGAAGCCCGCCGCCGGAATCATCACTTCGATGCTGCTCAGTCGATGCTGCTCAGTCGATGCTATTCAACCGGCTCCTTGAAATCCCACACGCCATCCCGCCGGGCATAGGTCAACCCTGACTCAGGAGAGCGCACCAACCCCTCATCGATCTGCTCCATCGATTCCGCTCCCGACTTCGGGCAACGGAATAGCGCAGCCACATCCTCCGGCGCGGTGGAAGCCCTGGCGCGCACGCCGGCTGCCGGAGCCGTAGCCTGCACGAAAACGCTCGGCGCGAGCGGATACTTCCCCCCTAAGCCAAAAAGCGCCGCGTCCAAGCGGGCCAGCGTAGCCGCGCCAATGCGTTCCTTGGCCACGGGCAACCGAAAGTGAGAAACGCCATACTGCTCGGCCACGCTCAATCCTGTCGCGGCAAACTGCTGACTCATCCAGGCAGGGTGAAAATCAAAATTCAGCTCCACAAATTCTACCGGATCGCGGGCCAGCGGCGACCATGCCTGACGGCGCATCAACCAACGGGCCAGGGCCTTCACGTTGCGCTTGTTGGCGTATTCGATGACGGCCACGCTGCGCTGATGCAGTACGCGACGCAGTTGCGCCAACGCCTCCGGCACCGAGGCCAGATGGTGCATAACCCGGACCATCACCAGCGTGTCCAGCACACCGCTCGCCAGCGGCAGCTCGTAAATGTTGCCGGCCACGAAGACGAAGCGGGGATCATGCCCCCACGTCCGGGCGGCATCGGCCAGCAAAGTCCGGCTATAATCAAAAAGCACGATCTGCTCGTAGCCGAGATACTGGTCCGCCAATCGCCCAAAGCCGGCGCCGATCTCCGCGATCCGGATTCCCCGGGGAGGCATCAGACGCGCCAAAGCAAGACGCTCGACCGCATCCTCATATTCGCGTCCCTGACCGACCCAGAAATCGGTCTTGTACCCGCTGCCCTCATAGTCGATAACGGGCGGACGATCGACAGTCTGAAGCATGCTTGGTTCCGTCATGCGCCCTGAACACCAACGCTTTGGCCTGTTGCCGCCTCGTGACAAACTTCACACAAAGTGGCCGAATGACAAAAAAATGGCGGGAGACGCGTCTCCCACCTATGCACTTGCGCAATTATAGCAAGTACGTATGACAAATTCAATGCCCAGATTCCACACAGAAAACAACAAATATTGCAAGCCAAAGAAAACACAATTCACCTTGAGCCGGTGGGATTGAACGTCAGCCCCAATCCCACGGCGGAAATCGGGCGGGTTTGCATCTGGTAGAAACCGCCGCCTTATTTCCGCCGGGATATACTTGTTAGTCGGTCTGAAGCACAGGAGGGCTGTCGGCCCCCAACGCTGGATCTGTGGACGGCGAATCGGGGGCCTCCCCCGGCAAGAGGGGGGTGTTGCCATTGCCGGCCCAAGTTGCGAAGAGGGTGCGCAACGATGGATCTTCCAACGCATCTACCGCGGCAAGCCAGTCTGCCTCGCCGACAATCGCCCATAGGTTTTCCTGCAGGTATGCCTGCAGAAAGGCTTCGAACCGGCGATCGCCTACACGGTCGCGCATGACGTCGTAGAACAGGGCGCCCTTTCCATAGACCACAGTCTCATACTGGGAGCCGTCGCTATAAGCATCGACCGGTAGATTGACCGGCGCGTCCTGGTCTCGGCCGCGCAGCAGATCCAGGGGCGTCTGCCAGCGGGTGCGGACCATCAATTCGGCCTGGTCTCGGCCGCGCAAATTCTCGATATAGAGGCGCATGGCGTATTCGGCCAACGACTCATCGAGCCAGGGCAGCGTGACCGGGTCATTGTGGACCATGAGATACCACCACTGGTGGGCTACTTCGTGGGCGGTCAACATCTCGAGCTGATCATAATACTTATCATAGATTTCAACGCCGAGGAGGCTCACCTGGGGATACTCCATCCCGCGATAGTTGATGGGAGCCGGCGCGACGTGCATGTCCATGAAGGGATAGTCACCGAACCACTCGCTATAGGCCCGCAACGCGGCTGCCGCATAGCGCAGCGCAGCCCGCCCACCGGCCTCTTTGCCCGGCAACCAGTGGCTTGTTACGCGGGTACCGTTGGCATCGACCGTGGCCGATTCGAACAAGGGGCTCAGATGCAAAACGAACTCCCGAGAAGGACCTGTCACCCAGACCCGTTCTACTAGACCATCGCCGGTCAGGGTCTCGGTCACCTGGGTTCCGCTGGTCACAGGCGTTAAATCAGATGGCATCGTCGCGGTGACAACGAAGAGCGACGTCACGTTAAAGGCTGCGTCGCCGCGGACGGTCCCGATCTCCTGCCACCAATCGCCCGTGCCGGGGATCTCACCGTCTTCGTAGACGGCCAGAGACGGATAGAAGAGGGGCAATGCCGTGATGCCCTGGCTTTGGCCGAAGAGTGCGTAGATGGCCGAATTGTCCGACCAGACAGGGTACTCCAAGCGCCAACTCATGTCCACAGACAGGGAATCGCCTGGCGCCAGGGGTTCGATCAGATCGACGCGGATGGCCGTATTCTCAGCAGCATAGCCGTAGCTGACCG
>CAYZLP010000421.1:0-5052 GCA_964478635.1 uncultured Caldilineaceae bacterium | reverse complement strand
TGCGCGACGTGCTCTTTCCCGTGGGCGACTATCTCAAGCCCCAAATCCGGGAGATCGCGGCCGCCCACGGTCTGCCCATAGCCAGCAAGCACGACTCCATGGATCTCTGTTTCGTGGCGGACGACGACTATCGCCGCTTTCTTCAGGATTGGGCGCCTGACGCCATGCGTCCCGGGCCGATTACGGATCGCCAGGGCCGGGTCTACGGGCAGCACGCGGGCCTGCCCGGCTACACCATTGGCCAGCGCAAGGGGCTGGGCATTAGCGGGGCCGGCGAGCCGCTCTACGTGTTGGAGTTGGACCACGCGCGCAACGCCCTCATCGTCGGCGGTGCGGACGAGTTGGGCGCGACGTCGCTTACGGCCTACAATGTAAACTGGACGCTGGATGAGCCTGCCGCAGCCGGAACCCATGCACAGTGCAAGATTCGCTATCGCGCCCGGCCGGCCGACTGTCGCCTCTTCCCGCAGGAAGACGGCACGGTATCGGTGCAATTTGAGACACGGCAGCGAGATGTGACCCCGGGACAGGGTGCTATCTTCTATCAGGGTGATTTGTGCCTGGGAGGAGGAATTATCCGCCGATGATGGGGATTGCCTCGCCCGCGCTGCTGCTCGGCTTCCTGCTAGCGACAATTTATGCCGCGCTCTTTCACGTTTGGGGCGGCCGTAGCCTGCGTGATTTCCTGATTTATTGGCTGGCTGCCTGCGTCGGTTTCGGGGTGGGCCACGTCATCGGGCAGTTGACTCGGATTCCACTGCTCCAAATCGGGCAGCTACACGTTCTGGAAGGCTCACTCGGCGCCATCTTTGCCCTCGTTGTAGCCCGGGCCTGGGCGCAGGCCCAGTATGCGGCATGAGGATTGTTCTGGGGATTCATTAAGATAGGAGCTATCGTGATCAGCGCAACCATTCGCGACATTGCGATTATTTTGCTGGCACTGCAGACCCTGATCGTCAATATTCTCCTGGCGGTCTTGATCTGGCAGATCTACCGTATGGTCAGGATGCTGCAGAACGAAATCAAGCCCATGATCGAAGATACTCAGGAGACCCTGGGAACCATCCGGGGTACGGCCAACTTCGTCGGCGATACGGTGGTGGAGCCCGTAGTGCGCAGCGGTCGGACCGTGGCTGGCTTTCGGGCGACGTTCCGTTCCCTGACCGCGGATCTGACGCCCAACAGCACGCGTCGCGCCGCGCCCTCCGCTCCCCCAGCCCAATCTGCCACTGCCGATGCCGGCGCCCCGATCACGCCGGCGGACTTCTGAACGCCAGCTGTCGAACAGGGAAGGCGGGCCGGACCGGAAGATCAACTCCTGTAAGCCCCATCTTTGGAGAATCGTGTTCCAAAATAGTAAAGGCGGCTGCTCCGCAATGGGAGCAGCCGCCTTTTTTGCAGTATCGATGCAACCGACTCGACGAAGTCGGAGCAATCAGTCCACTTGTTCGGAGGGATTGAGCCGATCCAGAACAGCCGTTGCGCCGATGAAGAACGCGGCGAAGGCCGGAATCAAAGGGTCAGTCTGCATACCGACCAGTTCCACGACAGCAAACGCGCTCAGCATGAGGATGCCGAGGACAAGCAAAATATTGCTGAATCGAATTCTGATCATGTTCAAGCAAACTCCCTACCCAGAAGACCGTAGACCGACATCAACACGTTCAATTCTTCTGCCAATTATAGTCGGCAGCACTGCGCCAACCAAGAATGGCGTAGGGAAAAAGTCCGTGTTACGACCCGATTGCGGCCGATTTCGCCCTCACCGACTGCTCTATTGCCTAATTCGTGGCCTAGGCGTAGGGCAGTCGTAGGCTGCTCAAGCAGCGGTCTGTCCGGGCAGAGCCGGGCGTGACGTCCCCTGCTCATCTGCGCCGGCGCCCACGGCCATCAGCGCATCCGCACCCTCCTCCACCGCTTCATCGGCCAGGGCCTCAGCCGCCAGCAGAACCAGGCTTATCCAGATAAGATTCGACATGAAGAGATGGACCAGCTGCAGCCAGACCGGCGCCTTAAGGGCTACGTTTAGCGCTCCGAGCAGGAGTTGGAGTACATAGAGGGCACCCAGAAGCAAGGCCAGCGTACGCGTCGTCCCCACGGGATTGCGCCGCACGGCCGGGATGGCGGCCAAGGCCAATGCGCCCCCAACCAGGAACGCGATCAGCGGGTGGTAGATGCGCAAACTGACCAGCTGGGCCACAACGGGAGACTCCTCCGGCGTCACGCCGCCGCCCAGGACGAGTGTGTCACCCAGGGCCGTAATGCCGCCGCTGGCGCCCAGCACGAGCATGGGCACCAGCGCCAAGCCCAATAGCCAGGGCAGTGCACCCTGCTTCCGTAAACGTAAACCGGCATGGCCGGCGGCCCACCACGCCGTCAAGGTGAGGGCAGCCAGCAAGAAAAATGTGTTGATGAGATGGCCGGCCATCCAATAAGCCCGGGCGATGGAAACATTGTAGGCGACGAGTTCCAGCAGGACGAGCCCCGCGCCGATGAGCGCTTCGATGATCATGAAGATCATGGAGGCAATGGCCGCCCGGCGCACGCGGTGCCTGCGGGGATAGGCGCGGAATGCCCATACGAGGAGGGCCACGACCGCAAGAATCGCGATTCCGCTCGTTATGCGGTGGGAGAATTCGACAAGGGTTTCCATAGTCTCCGTCCGGGGCACCAGTTCCCCGTTGCAGAGTGGCCAATGGCTGCCGCAGCCGGCGCCGGAGCCGGTTGCACGCACAAACGCACCCCACAAAATGACGAGGATGTTGTAGGCCAGTACACCCCACGCAAAGGTAACAAAACGACGATTGACCATCGGAAAAATCTCCTGCATACCAATATCCGATACCGAATCATTTGCTTGTGCATTTTACCACAACTTCCTGAGCGTCCCAGTCTTGGGGTGGTTCATCGGCATGGGGTTGTCCGGCGGTTCGCTCTGTCATGGGTCAACGCCTCTTTGCACAGTGCAAGGCCGCTTTGGAAGGTACTGGCAGTCGATCGCCTTCATTCGCGCACTGCCCGGTCATCCACTGTGGGCTACCGGAAAACCTATGATAAGATTGACGTCCAAAATTCAACTGCTTTTTGCGGAAAATGCGTATTCTATGAAACCGATCTCGCTCGTCGCCAGCCGGCGTTCTCTGACCTATACGGCAGCCCTGACGCTTCAGGAATTTCTGGCGCTTGATACCACCTACGGTGCGTTGCTCCACCGGCGGCTGGCGGAAGTGCGTCTGACAAGCGAACAGCAGATTCGCCTGAGCCGCTACCCGGATACGCTTCATCTCCTGGTGCTGATCAGCATTGACGATCCGGATACGGTGGCCGTACTGCCGCTGTTGGCCCTGATTGCTGCGGCGTCGCCGCGTATCGGCCTGCACATTCTCACCGACGAGGATGATTTGACCCTCCTGGATGCCCTGGCCGACGATCTGGATCTTGCCGGCGATTTGGATGATCTCGACCTGCCCATGCTCTTCATCCTGGACGAAGAATGGAACATCCAGGAAACCTGGGGACCGCGTCCTGAAGGGGCGGACGCGCGGCTGGAAGAATGGCTGGAGGCCCATCCCGAGTATGAGTCTCTGGCTGATGATGACAGTGACGAAGGCCAGGATGCCTATACGCAGTTGTTGGATGAGCTGACCTATACCATGCGCATCTGGTACAATTCTGGCTTGAACGCAGCATGCGTTGATGAAATCTTGAAGCTGCTGGATGCCATCGGCAGCGATGAAGATGGCAGTGAGGATGAAGATGGCAGTGAGGATGAAGATGACAGTGAGGACGATGATAGCGACGACAATAACGGTCCTGACACGGGGCCGGACGAAGGCAAACAGGCGTAGTCAATCATGAATCGTTGGTACGGATTTCTCCTGATCATTCTTGTCGCAGGCGGCGGTTGGGTATGGTTGAATCAAGCGCCGCCTGAGGCGCAAGCAGACACCCGCGCGCCGGAACCGGCCGTGGGTCATCCCGCGCCCGATTTTGTGTTGACAACCCTGGATGGTGCGGAATTTCGGCTATCGGACCATCGCGGCACGCCCGTTGTGCTCAACTTCTGGGCCACGTGGTGCGGACCCTGTCAACGAGAATTGCCCGAACTACAAGCCGCGGCCGAGCGCTGGAATGGCAATGTGCTCATCGTCGGCGTCGACCAGGCCGAAGAAGCAGAGGTCGTTCAGCGCTATGTCGATGAACTGGGACTGACCTTTCCCATTCCCATGGACGAGGAGACCGATGTTGCCCAACGCTACAACGTGCGCGGTCTGCCCACAACTTTCTTCATCGACGGGGAAGGGATCATTCGGAGCGTCTGGGCCGGTGAGATGAACAGCGTGACGCTGGCTGAGCACGTGGTCAAGATTGTGCGCTAGACAACGAAACAGAAGAAATTACACTGAGGACGCCGAAGAGCCACAGAGTAGCACAGAGAGAAATTATTTCAAGCCTGTGGCGCGCTCTTCTGTGTATCACTCTGTGTATCACTCTATGTGTCGCGGCGTACCGACCTTCTTTCTCGGGACGGCAGCGTCATGAAGATCAACACCCACACCAACATCAGGTCGGGCAGCGCGTAGCTCACGTCGATCAGGCCATGGGCCAGGGCAGCTGCGGCCGCAGCCAGGAAGCCCAGCGCGAGCACCGCATCGTCCTCCTCGTCGCCGTAAGAAACCAGCCGGGTCAGCAGATCGCGGCAGCCGCTCCCCCAGAATCCCAGCCCCAAAATCAGTCCCGGAATGCCCAAGCGGGTCCACCAATCCAGAAACCAGTTATGAGGATGGTTCAAATTGGGCTCCTGCCACGCTGCCGGCAAGAGATAGCGGCTGCGAAACTGGTAGAGGAAATTGTCCGGCCCGACACCGAGCAGGGAATGGTCCAGGGCCATTTGAACGCTGCTACGCCAGAGTTGTAGACGCAAAAACCCGGTACCGCTACCAAAATCGAGGAGGCGCTGAAAGCGCTCCGTGGCCAGAAAGGGCAGGAGAGCCAAGCCGGCCAGCAGCGCAATGCCGGCCAGCCCCCAAAGCACGCGACGCGATTCGCCCC
>CAYZLP010000420.1:3712-5066 GCA_964478635.1 uncultured Caldilineaceae bacterium | reverse complement strand
GCGCTCTGGACGCCGTACGCCTGGCTGGTTCTGCTCATCCTGGGTTTCGGCGCGATTTCCTACACCGTCTCCGTCGACTTCATCTACCCCAACCTGACCTGGGAAGATCCGCGCAAGATGACCAATCGCAAGGCCGGCTGGCGCTCTCTGCTGGGGACGGCGCTCTATAGCATCATTGCCATGCTGGCCGCGCTCATCACCTTCGCGATTGCGGTCGGCCAGCCTCCATTGGCCATTCCTGTGGTTCTCTTCGGGCTGGGCGTACTGGCCGGCGGCACCTGGTTTTTTGTGAGCTGGCGGATCAAAAAGGTGGAGGCGGCCTGGCCCGCCGTTGGCGTTGAATAAGGGACAACCATTACAGGAGAGGATGGTATGAAAACACGCTATTTGGGTCTATTGACAGGTTGTTTGCTCGCCGGCTGCAGCGGCATTTGGAACGCCGGCGACCTGGTGGAATGGGTACGGAACCAGGCGATCGAAGCCGGGTGCGAGCCGGAATCGATCGCGCTGGACGATTGGTACACGACCAGGGACGGGGCAAATGTCTGGCTGGGCGAATGCATCAGCCAGGAGACCGGCGAAACTGTCCAGCTCGAAATCGGCGTCGATCGGGTCTGGACGCCCTCCGCGACGGCAGTCACCGAGCGCCCAACTCCTGCGGCGGGCGCACAGGCGTCCGACGAGCCCCATGCCACGCCGGACGCCATCGCCGAGCTAGAGGCGGTTTACGGACCACCCAGCCAGGCAGGCTTTGGCAGCGCCATCTTCTACGAGCAGCTGGAACCCGACACCGATCTGACCGAAGCGGCGCTGGCCAAGTACCGCTACTTCGTGGGCGAACTCTGGGAGCGGTACGGCGAGGAAGCCTGGCTGGAACCCTGGCGCCTGGTCTATGAACGGCCCGCCGGCGCGCAACCTGACATTGTATCCGAATTGCGCAGCATCACGGATTTTGACGCGTCGCTCTCCGTGCCCATGATTCTCGACAATCTGGAGGATCCCGAACGCGCCCGAGCGGCCCTGGCCGCAGCCTTCGACGACCCCGCCATGACGGAACTGCAGGTCTTCAACCTGGGCGACGGCGGGGCCATGTCGGGCATTCTGGTCGCGGGGCATGCGCCAGAAACGGGAATGGCGACATACCTGGTCTTCTTGTTGGACTGAATTTTGCTTCAACGGGGAACGGGACGAACTCGCTGTAGATCAGCTGCAGGCCGCCAAACTATCATGCAGCAATGGTCGGCACCGGATACATCTGAATCCATGCATCACGCGTGACGAGCGTCAGTCGCTCGACCCTTGCCTGGGCAATCAACATCCGGTCAAATGGGTCTGCATGATGGTGCGGCAGCGC
>CAYZLP010000420.1:0-3612 GCA_964478635.1 uncultured Caldilineaceae bacterium | reverse complement strand
TGATCTCCCATGCGGTCGCCGCGCTGACAAAGACCAAATTGCCGCCGTCGATGATTGCCGCCCGGGCCTGAGGGGATAGCGTCGGATGATCTTCCAGGGCCCACAAGAACACACGGGTGTCAAGCAGCAGGTTCATGTTCATCCTGTCCGGCAAACAGCTTGGCTATCTCTTCAGACGGCTGGTCGAAGTCGTCTGAAACCCAGATCTGCCCGCGCCAGGCGCCACGCCCGAGCTCGCGCGGCCGCGTATCGGCATCGAACGGAACCAGTTTGGCGACCGGCTTGCCGGCTTTGCCAATAATGACTTCTTGCCCTTGCATGACCTGCTCGATCAGGCTTGATAGATTGGCTTTGGCTTCCGAAATATCGGTAATGACCACGGTACTGACGCTCCTTTCCAGTTGAGACGTTCAGCATAGTCTGGTCTGGTCTGCAAGTTTCACAACCACAGAAGAAGGTGTTTTGAGTCCAGTCAGACTTCCGGGAAGAGGTCGGATGATTCAACGGCAGCGTCGCTGCGCTTGACCCCTTCCCGGAAGTCCGTTTCAACTAGCGGCCACCTTGGACGGAAGCAGTCCCAATTCGCGAGCGCGCAAAATGGCGGACGTACGCCGATGGACGGACAGCTTGCGGTAGATGCTACGGATGTAATAGCGCACGGTGTTCACGCTAACCGTCAGCGTGTGGGCAATCTCGCTATAGGTCAGATCCGCAGCCAAAAGTTCAAGCACCTGTTGTTCATTCTGCGTAAACTGAATAACTGATTCTTCTTTGAAGACTGGGGATGCCTCCGGCGCCGACGACAGCTCGTCCCTTGCGAACAGTGGTTCGAGTTCAGGAATGTCAAGCAACACGCGCACATAGCCGGTTGCCTGGGCCAGAGCGCTAGCCTCGGCAAGCGGGGCGAGGGCCTGGGCGGGTCCATGCAGCTGCAGCTGTTGCCAGGCCGTAAAGGCGAGCAGCTGCAGCTGGCGCAGACGCATGCCCTGGGCGGCGCAGTGCGCGGTTGCCTCGTGCAGCAACGGGGAGATGTCCGCCAGGTTGCGGCCCCGGGCGAGATAAGCACGCAGATAAGGAATCAAGCCATCTTGGGCATATTCCTGCGCGTTTCCGGTGAACGTCACCCCAAACGTCTGCACGAGTGACCAACCCGCCTCGCCCTGGCCTGTGACGACCAATCGTCGCGTTTCGAGGTCGAGGAAAATTTCGGAATAGCGGAAGGATACAAACGGTTTCAGCGCATCGAGCTGCGCCGGAGGTTCGATCGCGGATCGGTCTGTCAGCACTTGATACCCACGCTCCATTGCCTCGGTCAGGAGAATAAGTTCTTCATCCTGCAACTGCCTAGCGAACTGCCGCGCGCGCTGCTGGTAGTCAAGAGCTTGATCCAGCTCATCGCGCAGGTAGGCATTCTCAGCCGCAAGGATGTATGTGAACGTAATGTCGTGAATGGGATGAAGCTGCTCACGCTGCCAGCCCTCCAAAAGCGCGTGAAAGTGGCGCTGGGCTGCTGCACTATCGCCCCGGCGTATGCTCCAATGGCCCAATTCTCGCTGTACGGCGATTGTGCCCAGCACGAAACCACTGCGTGCAAATGCTGCCAACGCACGGTCGCCACACGCTTGCGCAGCGCCATAGCTGTCTGCCCAGAGCTTGAGATGCATCTGGAGAAACCAATAGAGGCCGGCCACGTGATGGGGAACTGTTGCGACAGATGGCCCCGCCTGCTCGAGATGGCGGATTGCGGCCTCATGGTCCTGCTCCAGATAATCGAGCGCACTGCGCAAAATAGACCATTCGCCACGTACGGTTACGGTCTCGGCTGACTCCTTGGCGTGCTGCGCAATGGTTTCGCCCGCTTGCTGCACAATGAGGGGAAGATTCAGCTCACCGGCAGCGATGGCGACAAACGTGCGGTCGAGCATCAGGCGCACGCGCGTTTGGGTGACGGATTCCGGCAGCAGATCGAATAGCTGCCTTGCCCGGCGCAAATCGTGGAGAAGGGCATAGGATTGCTGCGCTTCCACCAAATCGGCGGCGGCAACCTCGTCGCCTGCGGCCAGGGAATGGCGCACCGCGGCTTCAATTCGCCCGACGTCAGCCAGCCACCGGGCGGCGGCCCGGTGCAGACCGGCCAAGCGTTCCGGGTCAGCCTCACTCTTGAGCCGGTGCTGGAGCAACTCCTGAAAGAGATGGTGGTAGCGATACCAGTCGCCCCCAGCATCCAGCGAGATTAGAAAAAGGTCAGCCTGCTTGAGCGCGGCCAACTGGGCGTAGGCCCTGGGGTCACCCGTCACCGCGCGGCAAAGCGCTTCCGTGAACTCATCCAGGATCGACGTCTCCAGAAGAAAGCGCTGCAGGGCCGGCGTCTGCCGGTCGAGGGCTTCGCCGGCCAGATAATCGGCCAGCCAGTCGTGATCCCCGCGCAGCGCACCCAGCAACTCGCCCACGTCGCCGGGTCGACGCAGGGAGAGCACGCCCAGTTGAAGTCCGGTGATCCATCCTTCACTGCGCGCAGTGAGGGCCTCTGCGTCAGCAGCCGTGGCGCCAGCAAACCCCTTGGCTGTAAGAAACGCGGCCACATCCTCCGGGTTGAAGCGCAAGTCGTCGGCAGTCAAATGGATAATCTCTTCGTGCGCGTGGAAGCGCGCCAGGCGCAGACCAGTGCGTCGTCGCGTCAGCATAACGACATGCAGCGCGGGCGGACCCTGTTCAAGGAGCGTCTGGAGTAGTTCATCGATCGCCGGCGATTGGGCACGATGCAGGTCGTCCAACACCAAAAGCGCATGGGGATCGGCGGCCTTGGCCGGCACGCACGCATGTAGGGACGCAATTACTTTCCGCCACCCTTGGGTGAGATCGCGCTGGCTGTCGTCCAGCAGGGAATGCGCCAGCGGAGCCACGCCGGGGCATAGCGCTTCCAATGATGCAGCGACGGCTTCGACGAAGCGCAGCGGGTCGGCATCCCCCTCGTCCAGGTTGAGCCAGGCCGTCCTGTCGGCAAGGCCGGCCACGTCCAGCCAGCGGCTCACCAGTGAGGATTTGCCGTAGCCGCTGGGCGCCTGGATGAGGAGCGCGCGCACTTCGCGCCAGCGGTCCAATTGCGCATAGAGCCGCGGTCGGTCCACCATGGCAGCCGAATAACCGGGGCGTGTGCGTTTCGAAGAGATCGGGTCAGCCAAGACTGGTTTGCTCCCTAAGCGAACCGACTACCCAAACATGCGGGGCAACTGTCTGATGCGGTCCACTGAGCCGCCCAAAAAACCGCATTTTCATGCAGTAGAAATGGCGCCTGCTTTGGGCTATCATTTATTTCGTAACAATACAACGCCATTCAAATAGTTAATTCGCAGGATTGCATTTGGATTCGGACAGTTCGATTCATAACACATTATACCAGACTCAAGCGATCGCGTCGCCAAACCACCTCTTTGTTCTCTAGCACCGCACCACGCGAAGCCTGACATCATTCTCACATTGTGCATGCGTAGCCGAATGATTCGCTGCGGATGCGCGGCTGCTGTCGAGAGCGCAGCAACGCAACCCGGACCATCTCTCACTCAGTATTTGACCTTTATTCATCTTCTGGAGGCAAGCATGACTCTACCCTAT
>CAYZLP010000419.1:0-5067 GCA_964478635.1 uncultured Caldilineaceae bacterium | reverse complement strand
AACTCTGCGCCTCCTCGGCGTCCTCTGTGGAATGTATTGTTCTAGTACATTGCGGCGTAAATACCACGGCGGAAATTCGGCCTTTCTACCAGTGGTAGAATCTGTCGAAACATTTCCGCCGGGATTTACTAGTTCAGCCGCTCAATGATCCCTGCGGCGCCCATACCGCCGCCGATGCACATGGTCACCAGGCCGAACTGTTTGTCCTGACGCTGAAGTTCATGGAGCATCTGGACCGTGAGCTTGGCGCCCGTGCAGCCGAGGGGGTGACCCAGCGCAATTGCGCCGCCGTTGACGTTGGTGATCTCCTCGTCGAAACCCAATTCACGGATGACGGCCAAAGCCTGGGCGGCAAAGGCTTCGTTGAGTTCGATGAGATCGATGTCGCTCAACTCCATGCCGGCGTACTGGAGGGCCTTGGGCACGGCCGCAATGGGTCCGATCCCCATGACCTCGGGCGCCACGCCACCGGCGCCAAAGCTAACGAAACGCGCAATGGGCGTCAGACCGAGGGCCTTGGCCTTCTCCTCGCTCATGAGCAGGACTGCTGCCGCGCCGTCGCTGGTCTGGCTGCTGTTGCCGGCGGTGACGGTACCCTTGACATGGAAGACGGGACGCAACTTGCCCAGCGCTTCCAGGGAAGTATCGCGGCGAATGCCTTCATCCTTGTCGAAGACGATATCCCGTTCGCCAAAACCGCTGCCGTTACCCAGCTTGAAGTGCACATCCAGAGGAACGACCTCGGCGTCAAACTTGCCGCTCTCTTGGGCCGCGGCCGCGCGCTGATGGCTGCGCAGTGCGAAGGCGTCCTGCTCCTCCCGGCTGACTTCGTACTGGCGGGCCACATTTTCGGCGGTGAGACCCATGCCCAGATAGACGCCAGGCCATTCTTCGGCCAGGGTCGGGTTGGCCACGAATTTATTGCCGATCATGGGCACCATGGACATGCTCTCGGCGCCGCCGGCAATGATGACGTCGCCCATGCCCGCCATGATCTGCTGGGCGGCGATGGCAATGGTCTGCAGGCCGCTGGAGCAGAAGCGATTGACCGTCTGGCCCGTCGTCGTCTCGGGCAGGCCGGCCCGCAGCGCGGCGATGCGCCCCATGTTCATGCCCTGCTCCGCCTCGGGGAAGGCGCAGCCGATGACCACATCCTCCACCTCGGCCGGATCGATACCCGCCCGCTCAATGACTTCCTTGATGACCACAGCGGCCATATCGTCCGGTCGGGTCGTGCGCAGCGTGCCCTTGGGCGCCTTGCCCACCGCGGTCCGTGCGGCGGAAACGATGACTGCGTTTCGCATAATCTATGTCCTCCTGAATAGGATATCGTCTATAGCATGACGGTTTTTCGTTATGGAAGCCTTGGAGTGGATGCCGCCTTCGACAGACTCAGGCGGCGTCTATTCCAAGGCTTCACGCGTTAATTCCGCAGCGGCTTCCCGCTCTGCAACATGTGCATCACCCGCTCTTGGGTCTTAGGCGTGCTGGCGAGCGTCAGGACGGCTTCCATTTCCAGATCGAGGAAATATTGCTCGTCCATCCAGGCCGGTTCGCTGAGATCACCGCCGGCAAGCACGTAACCCAGCTGGTTGGCGATGACGGCGTCATGCTCACTGATGAAGCCGGCTTGCACCATGGAGTAGGTTTCGATCTTGACGCTGGCATAGTGGTCGCGGCCCGCGGCATAAACATTGCCGGTTGTCACAGGCGGACGGTAGCCGGCCTCGACCATCTCCAGCACTTCCCGCTTGGCTTCGGCCAGCTGGTGCTCCCGGTTCATGATAATGCGGTCATCGTCCGCCAGGAAGCCGAGTTGCCGGGCCTCTTCAGCCGAAGTAGAGACCTTGGCAAAACCGATGGTCTCGAAGACCCGGCGCAGATAGGGCATGGGGTTGACGTTGGTGGCGTGCATGTGGGGACTCACGTGACGGCGCACCATCTCCTTGCAGCCGCCCCAGCTCGGAATGATGCCCACGCCCACTTCGACGAGCCCCATGTAGGATTCCGCCGCAGCCACGATGCGATCGGCAGCCAGGCAGATTTCTACACCGCCACCCAAGGCCAAACTGAAGGGAGCCGCCACGACCGGCTTGGGCGCCTTGCGCAGGGCCATCATGGTATCCTGGCCGCCTTTGAGCATCATGCCGATCTCGTTCCACTGTCCGGACTGAGCCAAAATGGCGACCTTGAGCAGATTCGCGCCAGCGCTGAAATTGTCCCCCTCGTTGCCGATGACCAGACCGGTCGCGTCGCCGTACAAGCGATCAACGGCTACGTTGGCGATCTTGAAAATGTCGTCATCCAGGACATTCATCTTGGAGTGGAATTCAAGGAGCATGACGCCGTCGCCCATGTCGATGAGGCTGGCGGCCTCGTTCTCGGCGATGGTGGCGTGGCAGCGCTTGAGTTCGCCGATGGTCATGATCTTTTCGCTGCGCTCTACCGGCACATACTGCTTGGCCAGGGGGCTGTAGGCCATGCGCTCCATGCCGTGATAGGTGTAGAAACTCTCGTGACCTGTCTCCAGCATTTCATTGACCCAGGGCGCGACCGAAACGCCCTCCCCTTCCAGCCGGTTGACCGTCTCCTCTACGCCCAGGGCATCCCACGTCTCAAAGGGACCCATTTCCCAGGCAAAGCCCCACTTGACCGCGTTGTCGATGTCGACGATGCTGTCGGCAATCTCTGGCACGCGTTTGGAGGCGTAGGCCATGGTGCGGGAGAGAGTGTGCCAGATCAGCTCACCGGCCGCGTCGTCGGCATCGACCAGCGATTTGAGACGATCGGCGATGGGCAAGTCCTTTGCATCACTGACGCTGTCCCACTTGGGCTTACGCGGTTCGAGATATTCGATCTCGCCCTCTTCCGCCGCAGTCTGCAGATCCAAGGCCATGAAGACTTTCTTGCCTTTTTCGTCCTTCACCGTCTTGTAGAAGCCCTGGCCGGTCTTCGCGCCCAGAAGCTTGTTCTCCACGAGCGTCTGCATGATGGCCGAACCATACTCGCCGCGCAGAATCTCCCGGTCCTCGTCCTCGGGAATCATGTGATAGAGGTTCTCGCCCACCATGGCCATGACGTCGATGCCAACCACGTCGTTGAGGCGGAAAGTGCCGGTCTTGGGCCGGCCCAGCAGGGGGCCGGTCAGGCGGTCGACCTCCTCCACAGTATAGCCGTTTTCGATGGCGTATTCCATGATGTCGCTCTGGATGAAGCTGATCATGCGGTTGGCCACGAAGTTGGGCGTGTCCTTGCAGACGACGACGCCCTTGCCCAGCACATTTTCGCCAAATTCGCGCATGCGCGCGACGACGGCCGGATCGGTCGCGTCCGTGGGAATGATCTCCAGCAAGTGAAGATAGCGCGGCGGATTGAAGAAATGGGTGCCCAGGAAGCGGCGCTTGAAGTCGTCGGAGCGCCCTTCGCTAATGATATGAATGGGGATGCCCGACGTGTTGGTGCTGATGACGGCATGGGCCGGCGCATGCTCCTCGATGCGGGCCATGAGCGCCTGCTTGGGCTCGGGCCGCTCGATGATGACCTCGATGATCCAGTCGCTCTTGCCGACCGCGTCCACAAAATCATCTTCCAGATTGCCCACCGTGATGAGGCGTGCGCCTTCCTGGGCAAAGAGATTGGCGGGCTTGGCCTTGACCATGCGGTCGAAACCGCCCTGCACGATACGATTGCGGACTTTCGGATCTTCCAATGTCAGACCGGCCGCTGCTTCTTCAGGCGTCGGTTCAGCGGGGGCAATGTCGAGCAGCGTCACCGGGACGCCGGCGTTGGCCAGATGTCCTGCAATAGAGGCCCCCATGGTGCCGGCGCCGATCACGGTGACGTGATTGATTCCGTTCGGCATGTGATTGCTCCTTCAAGCGGATGGGACAAGGTTGTTGCGTTCTTTGCGTTTCAGCAATGCACGATTTGTCATTCCGAGCGGCTCTGCGCGGTCACCTTCACACTAGCGACAGGTCAGCGAAGAATCGTGTCTTTCTCCAAACCGCGAACTGCTGAGTTTGCTGGGTTCAAGCCCAGCCCAAATGGGTTGCGTTCCAAAGTCTGTCACGCTGATGTTTTGAACCGGTTTCGAACGCGATGGGACCTGCGTTCCAACAGTAGGATAGATGACCCCGTAGGCAGGGTCAGTTGTCGGCCATGGAGACAGATTCCTGAGGTTCCAGGTGCACCAGGACGTCGCCGACCTGGGGAAGCCGGGCGCGGATCAGCTCTTGAAATTGGGTGCTTAGATCGTGGGCGTCGGTCACCGACATGGCCCCGTCAACCAGTGCTTCGACGGTGACATAGATGCGGCCTTCAATCTGGCGAATGTTGACTTCGTGGGGATCGGAAAGCGCGGGCATCTCGTCGGCTGCGTCCTGAATCACGCCGTTGATGCGCTCGCTAAGCCCCCGGGAGACCCGCGCGCCGGGCAGGATCTCCGTATTGGCCAGTTCAATGTGCGTATGTACGGTATCCAGTTGGGAGAGCCGCGCCAAGATCTCGGACTCCAGCCGATCGACGCTGGCGTGGGCCTCGGCCAGCGTCAGATTCGGATCCACGCCCACGTGCAGGTGAAGGCTCAGGGCGCCGTCAACTTCCTGGACCCAACACTCATGGATCAAAATGTCGAGTTCCTGACCGGTCAGCTTCACCATGGTCGAAATGTCGGTCGAGCTGTCGGGCAGGCGACGGGCTTCGGTGTGGACCGTGACGTCGGCCACGCCGGGCAAGGCCAGCAGGCGCCGCCGCACTTCGTCGGCAATGGCGTTGCCTTCCTGCATGGAGAGGCTTTGGTCGACCCGGATGTGAAGATCGACGGCCACGTCGTCGCTCGGACCCCTGCTGCGGATGCGATGATAGCTCTCGACGCCGTGGACATCAGCCACGATTTCGGCGATCTCGGCCTCTTCCAGCGGCGCACGGTCCACCAACGCCGGGATATTCTCGCTGACCGTATCGATGCCGATCTTGACGATGACGCCGGCAATGAGGAGGGCGACGAGCGGATCGGCCCGGGGATAGCCGAGCCGGACGAGAACAAGCCCCACCAGGACGGCGGCGCTG
>CAYZLP010000418.1:0-5072 GCA_964478635.1 uncultured Caldilineaceae bacterium | reverse complement strand
GGCCAGGATCTGCTGCTCATTTCCGTGCTCAAGGGCAGCATCATGTTCATGGCCGATCTTTGCCGTGCGATCTCGATTCCCCACGAAATCGACTTCATGGCCACCAGCAGCTATGGCGCCGGCGTGGAAAGCACGGGGGTCGTCCGGATATTGAAGGATCTGAACAAGCCCATCACCGGCCGCAACATCCTGATCGTGGAGGACATTATCGACAGCGGCCATACCCTGAGCTATCTGCTTGGATTGCTCAGACAGCGCCAGCCCGCTTCGATTCGCATCGTCTCCCTGCTGGACAAGCCGGAGCGGCGAGAAGTCGACATTCACGTGGACTGGACGGGTTTTTCGATTCCAAACGAATTTGTCGTCGGATATGGGCTTGATTTTGATGAAGTCTACCGCAACCTGCCCTATATCGGCGTGTTGAAGCCGTCCGTCTACAGCGAACCGGAAGGTACTGCCGCCTAGTGTTTCGATCGTCCCGGACGGCAGATCGGGCAGACCGAAAGCGGGTCCGATCTATGCGTACAGATGGAACGGCGCCGGCTGATTTCAGCCCGGCCCGATCCTCCCTGCGACGTTGGCCGCTGGCCCTGCTGGTCGCTGCCCTCACTTTCGCCCTCCTCTGGACTGCACTGACGCCCCGCGTCGGCCGCGCCCAGGAGACGGTCGGCGTCTACACCGTCGTGCCCGGCGACACCCTCAGCGCGATTGCCGCGCGCTTCGAAGTTCCCCTGGACGCCATCATTCAACTCAACAACATCACCGATCCGGCCCTGATTCAGGTCGGCCAGGAACTGTTGATTCCCGGCCAATCCGCACTCTTGACGCTGGGCGTGGCGGAGACGGCGCCGGTCTATGCCCGGCAGGGGGAGACCCTGGCCACGCTGGCGACGCGTACCGGACAAGATGGGGCGCTCGTGGCTGCGCTCAACGGCATGACCCTGACCACGCGCCTGTGGCCGGGCCAGCCCATTGCGATCCCGGCTGCCGAGGTTGACTCAGCCCCGCTGCGTTTCGGCGCGATTGACCGGGTCACACTCACACCCCAGATTCTGCAAGGACGGACGGGCCGCATCGAAATCGGGGTGCAGCGGCCCCTGTCACTCTCCGTTGATTGGAACGGTTTGGCCGTGCCCCTTGTTGCCGATGCGGAACCGAGCGGAACCGTGGAGGCATTGCTGCCGGCGCCGGCGCTGATCGAACCGGGCATCTATACCGTAACCGTGCTCTATACGACGACGAGCGGTGTACCCGTTTCACGCACCTGGCCGGTTGAAATTGCCGATGGCGGCTACGCGTTTCAGAACATCTATGTGCCCCCGGAAAAGAGCGATACCCTCGATGCAACCACCATCGCGACGGAGACTGAGCTGATGCGCGCGGTCTACGCACCGGTCACCATGGACCTGACCTGGCGGGACCTTTTCGCCCGGCCTATCGGCCCCGAGTTCGCCACCACCAGCCCCTTCGGCACCCGGCGCAGCTACAACGACGGCGCACTGGACGGCTTTCACAGCGGCCAGGATTACGGCGCGCCTGAAGGAACACCCGTGTTGGCGCCGGCGTCCGGCACGGTCAGCCTGGCTCGCTTCTTGCCCGTTCGAGGCAATGCCGTCGTTCTCGATCACGGCAGGGGCGTCTACACAGGCTATTGGCACCTTAGCCAGCTCTCGGTCGCGCCAGGACAGGAAGTCAGCCAAGGCGACGTGATCGGCTTGGTCGGCAATACGGGACGGAGCACCGGCGCACACTTACATTGGGAACTGCGGATCGACGGCATCGCCGTCGATCCGCTCCAGTTTCTTGAAGAGCCATTGTTCGGGTCGCTGGAATAACCAAAAACGCCGCCGGATTTGCCTCCGGCGGCGCTATTTCCATTTCGTTGCAGGCGAACGAGGGGAGGATTGGTCCTATTCTTCTTCTTCGTCCTCTTCCTGCTCTTCGCCGACCACTTCGGGCTCGACCATTTCGCCTTCGAGCATCTCTTCTTCATCTTCCACAGCCGCACGCGACGCAACCATGGTGAAGACCGTCTCATCTTGCGGTGTAACGTAGACAACGCCTTCAATGGAGGGCAGTTCGGCCACGGTGATGGTATTTTCCAGGTCCAGGGGAGTCACGTCTACCTCGATCACGGCCGGGATATCGGCCGGCAAGGCTTCGATTTCGACCTGGTCGAGAGCCTGCAGCATCATCAAGCCGGAAGCCAGCGCTTCGGGCGTACCGACACCGTGCACGGGAACCGAAACCACCTGCTTCTCGCGCATGTTCACGGCGTAGAAATCGGCATGCATCAGACCACGGCTGACCGGATCGCGCTGTATGTCACGCAACAGCACGTTGTGGCTACCTCCACCCTTGACATCAACCTGGACCAACTGGGAGCTGCCGCCGTGATGGAGGGCATATTCCAAGCTGCGGGCCTTGACCTGCAAGGTCAAGGGTTCCATGGACTGACCGTAAACAATCACTGGTACCAGGCCGCTCCGGCGCAACTGGCGCACCTTCCGACCGGTCAATTCACGCACTTCGGCGTCTAGTTTCAACGTGGCCATCGAATCATGCTCCTCTGGGCAATTCTATTTCTAAGCGATTTTGTGTTTCAATATTTGAACCAAATCTATCTTGGTTTGTCTGATTCCAGTCGGTCTCTACGTCCTTGGCACAACCGACGTCCTTGGCACAGCCGACCATGAGTTACAGGCAATACTAGCGAGCGCCCTCATCCTCGATCCGATTTCGACGCTGCACCAGCGAATTGAGCGTGCCTGCCAGCTGCCGGAGCAACCAGAGTGCGGCCGCAAAACCGGCGCCCGCCGCCAGGGCCGTGACCGGTGTGAAGACGGCGGACACGTCGCCCTGCACCCGGCTGGTGAAGACCGCAAAGGCTCGGACATCCCGCGCTTCAACTTCCCGGGCAAGGATGAACGAACCGTTGGACTCCTCCACCTGGAGTTGATTCGCGACGACAACACCGATGCCGCTATTCCGGACATCGACGGAGCCGGCCCGGACCAGACCTGCGCCCGATTCCTCCATGTGCAAGGCGCTGGCCTGCACCGTACGGGCAGCCGACTGGCGCATCCAAATCTGGCCGCCTTCCACATTGTCGACTGTGGTTTCGTTCAGTTCAACCGGCGTGCCGCCCAGCCCTTCACTCATCTCCGCAGCGAAACTCTCCAGCGGATTCTCTTCGTGGTTTTGTGACTGGTTCGTCATCACAGGTCTCCATTTGCCGTCATACAGCACGCAAAAAAGCGCGCCTGAAAAAAAGCGCGACCCAAATTATAGCGGATGAAACGAGACCGGTCAATTTTCGGGGTTTCTGGGAGGGGTGCATGTCGATTCTTGACGCCCAAGGGCCGCGGCGCGGGCAAAACAGGGGAAAGCCAGGGTTTCCCCGATGCCGCGGATCGTCGTATAGTATCCAATAACAGTCTGATCCGACGAGCGCCGGCGCATGCCCTTGCCACGGCCGCCGGCCATAACGACGAGAGGAAGACTCGATGCTTTTTCAACCCGCACTCGGTGCAACGTATACGCCCCGGGAAACGACCTTTCACGTTTGGGGACCTCTGGCCGAAAACGTAGAGGTTCATCTCCTGGATGAAGCGCGCTACGTACCTTTACAACCCACCCGCGACGGCTATTTCACGGGCGTTATCCGGGACGTGCCGCCCGGCGCCCGGTACCTCTACCGGCTGGACAGAGAGAAGGAACGCCCCGATCCCGCCTCCAAAAGCCAGCCTGAAGGCGTTCACGGTCCGTCAGCGGTTGTCGACAACGCCTTTGCCTGGGAAGACGACGGGTGGCGGCCGCCGTCCCTGCGCAACAGCGTCATGTACGAACTGCATGTCGGCACCTTCACGGAGGCGGGCACCTTCGACGCGATCATTCCTCATCTGCCCGGCCTGCGTGAACTGGGAGTGACGACGCTCCAACTCATGCCGATCGTCCAGTTTCCGGGCGCGCGCAACTGGGGCTATGACGGCGTCCAGCTCTTTGCGCCCCATCATGACTACGGCGGCGCCCCAGGGCTCAAGCGCCTGGTCAATGCGGCCCATGGCCAGGGGCTGGCCGTCATGTTGGATGCGGTCTACAATCATCTGGGGCCTGAAGGCAATTATCTGTGGGATTACGGCGCCTATTTCACCAACCGCTACCACTCCCCATGGGGGGACAGCGTAAATCTGGATGGCCCGGACAGTGATGCCGTGCGTCGCTTTTTCATTGAGAACGCGCTGCAGTGGTTCGAGCATTATCACATCGACGGCTTGCGGCTGGACGCCACCCACGCACTGGTTGATTTCTCCGCCCGGCCCTTTCTTGCCGAGCTGACGGCCACGGTTGACGACTGGGCCGACCGTCACAACCGCCACGTCCATCTCATTGCCGAAAACGATCGCAGCGATCGCCTGCTCACCCTGAGTCGCGATGCCAATGGATTCGGGCTGGACGGGCAGTGGCTCGACGACCTGCATCACGTGCTCCACGTGGCCCTCACGGGCGAGGCCGACGGCTACTACAGCGATTACCAGGACTTTGCGCTCCTGCCCAAGGTACTGCGGGAGCGTTTCGCCTATACGGGCCAATACTCGCCCGCGCGCCGGCGGCGCCACGGCACAACGGCCCGGGACATTCCGGCCGATCGCTTTATCGTGGCGACCCAGACCCACGATCAGATCGGCAACCGCATGAACGGCGAGCGGCTCACGCAGCTGACCGACCTGGCCGGGCTCAAGCTGGCAGCCGCGCTGCTGACCACGTCGCCCTATGTGCCCATGCTCTTCATGGGTGAAGAGTACGGTGAAGCCGCGCCCTTCCTCTTTTTTGTCTCCTATGGCGATCCGGGGGTGATCGAGTCCGTACGCAAAGGCCGCGCCGAGGAGTTCGCCGCCTTTGACTGGGCCGGCGAGCCGCCCGATCCCCAGGCGGAAGCGACCTTTGCCCGCTGCAAGCTGAATCACGCCTTGCGCACAGCGGATCAGCACCGGGTGCTCTACAGCCTCTACCGGGCTTTGTTGACCCTGCGCCGGACCTATCCGGCCCTGACCAATCCGCACCCCGGGGCC
>CAYZLP010000417.1:0-5093 GCA_964478635.1 uncultured Caldilineaceae bacterium | reverse complement strand
GTCCACTCCCTTGAGTACGCGTACGCCAAAGAATGACTTCTCAATGCCCGCCATGCGAAGTAGCTTGGCCATGCGATCCTGCTTCAGAGCTTGGCCTGACCGATCGATCGCAATGAGGATGACGGTGGGATCTCATCATGCTGCAGACCGAGGGACGGCTAACTGGACCCAGCGAACTGCCTGCAATCAGGCGGCACTTCGACGCCCGTCACGGTTCGGGCGTCAGAACACGTGCACGCTACGCAAAAATGGATTGGGGAGACGTTCAGCCATGATTCTCCCACGGAACGCGCTCGTGGCGTAAGGGGTGGATGTCCCAGATTTATGGGGACAGATGTCAACTGTGCTACGCGGAGGGGTCAAAACGTATAGACGTTGCGCCGCGCGGGCATTTCGACCGTCAGGCCCAGTTCATTGCGCAGCTTGCCGGCCAGTGTGTCCATGGGGTCCGGTTCGCCGTGAACCAGGAAGATCTTCTCCAGGCGGCGCCGATCGAACGCGCCGGCCCAGGCCATGAGATCGGCCTGATCGGCGTGGGCGCTGTAGCCGTCGATCGACTCGACATGGGCGCGCACGTCATACTGCTCTCCGAATATCCAGACCGGTGAAACGCCGTCCTTGAGCTTGCGACCCAGGGTGTGCTCGGCCATAAAGCTGACGGTGAGGATGGTATTGGCCGGATTCTCGATGTTGTTCTTCAGATGGTGCAAAATCCGCCCGTTCTCGGCCATGCCGCTGGCGCTGATAATGATGGCCGGCTGGGGCAGCGTGTTGAGCTGCTTGCTGCGGCGAACGTTGCGCACATATTCCACATAGCCGTAATCAAAGGGACTGCGCCGGTGTCCCTCTTCCACGAAGCGCTGGACCTCGTCATTCCACTCCTCAGGATGCATGCGGAAGATATCCGTTGCGTTGACTGCCAGCGGGCTGTCGACAAAGAGCGGCAGCTGCGGTATCTCACCCTCAGCATCCAGCTGGTTGATGGCATAGACAAGCTCCTGGGTCCGGCCGACGGCAAAGGCGGGAATGATGATCTTGCCGTGGCGCCGGGCCGTATCGTTGATGATGCTCCGCAGGCGCTTCTTGGCCGATTCATAATCGTCGTGCAGGCGATCGCCGTAGGTGCTCTCCATGATGACGATATCAGCCTCTTCAATCCGCTCCGGATCGTGGAGAATCGAGGAATGGGCGCGTCCCAGATCGCCGCTGAAGACGAGGCGCCAGCGCTTGCCCGTTTTATGTTCCCGGATGTCGAGTTGCACGATGGCGGCCCCGAGAATATGCCCGGCCTCGAAAAAGGTGCAGTCTACGCCGTCGGCAATGGAGAACGTCCGGTGCAGGCCCACACTGATGAGGCTTTCGAGTGACTTCTTGGCGTCGGCCTGGGTATAGACAGGTTCCAGTTCTGGTTCGCCGGCCTTGCGCCGTTTCTTGTTCAGATATTCGATATCTTTTTCCTGAATGTGGCCGCTGTCCATGAGCATGTAGGCGCACAGGTTGCGCGTGGCAGCCGTACACCAGACATTGCCCTCAAAGCCATGTTTGACCAGGTTGG
The DNA here is from genome assembly GCA_964478635.1 of uncultured Caldilineaceae bacterium. Lineage (GTDB taxonomy): Bacteria > Chloroflexota > Anaerolineae > Caldilineales > Caldilineaceae > JAGRCP01. The sequence continues at coordinate 3,538 of CAYZLP010000417.1, read as the reverse complement.
GCAAATTGCCCGAATGGTCGATGTGCGCATGGCTCAGGACGACCACGTCGACCGCCATGGGATTGAAGGGGAAGTTGAGATTCCGCTCATAGGTATCGGCGCGCCGACCCTGATAGAGGCCGCAGTCCAGTAGAATGCGCTGGTCATTGACTTCGATCATGTGCATGCTGCCGGTGACTTCGCGGGCGGCGCCATAAAACGTGATTTTCATGGTGTAGTCCCTTCTCTACCGTTGGAAATTACAGCACACAGGCATTTACGCAGACTTCGACATGTCGGCACGCGCAGTACAAGCAGGCCCGGCCAACGTCAACCGCATCACTTCCGGCGTCAATGCCCGAACCATTGAGAATGGAGGCGGTCATAGGTGCCATCTTCCCGCAGTTGCAGGAGAGCTCGGTTGATCTGCTCACGCAGAGGGCTGTCCGGCGGAAGAGCGATGCCGTAGTCTTCTTCGTTAAAGGGCTCGCCTACCACTTCGACCCAACCATTGCCGAAATTGAGGGCGTGGTAACGCAGTACAGGGTAATCATAGACGACGGCCTGGACCGAACCCGACTCAAGCAAACCGTAGGCATCCTCGATGAGCGTTACCTTGCGGTGCGGAATGCGCTGTTCCGTCAGCCAGACATCGGCCGTGCTGCCCGCAACTGTTGCAATGGTTTTGCCGGGTAGGTCCTGGGGGCTGTTAATCGCACCCTGGATTTGCTGCATGGTCAACTGTGTCGTCACGCTGGCCGTAAAGTTGGCAATGATGAAGAGGCCGGCAAACATCCAGACCAGGCCAAAAAAGCGCCCCAGGCGACCGCGCGGCGTTTTGTCGCCGTAGCCGACCGTGGTGACGGTGACTGCCGCCCACCAGATGCCTTCCCATACCCCATGCAGGTAGTCCTGGGGAAAGTCCTCGTTGCGCTTGTGCTCCAGCAGCCAGATTACATGGCCAGCCAGCACGATGACCAGGACGAGAAAAGCGAAGAGTCGCAGGAGCGGCACAAAGAAATCGCCGGTCCGCAGCGCGGTCAGGACCGGCGATCGATCGCTCGTGGTTGTCAGAATTCCCAACCCGGAACCGAAATAGGAGAAAGAAAAGTCAACGAATTCTTCACGGGCCTGGGTGATGCTGATTGCCGCAATGGCCGCGTCCGCCTCGTCGCGCGTGACAGCCTCCAACTGTTCGGTCACCGTCTCAACCACCACGAACTCGTATTCCAGATTGGCCACCCTTGCCAACTCTTGCCATAGATCGATACTGAAGCCCCGCAGCTCATCGCTGGTGAAGACAAAGGGCTCAATATCCTTCGTAACGACGCGCAGACGCGTTGTCTGAAGCTCGTCCGTGTTTGATTCCGTCTGTGCATAGACTGATGACGGGACGGCGGCGCAGATAATGATAAACAAGCATAGGGTGAGAATCGCACCGATAGTGTTACGCATTAGCGTCCAAACGTCTTCCCTTCCACGACATCCGTGAATCCATTGCTCTTACATCTCTCAAATTCGGTCATAGGATAACACAGAACAAATCATTGCCGCACACACATTGCCTGGCCAACTGCATTGTCGCTTGCGCGCAAATCCGTGTGAGAGGCATCACTCGCTGCGCGGACCCGGTGCCGGAACGCTCCGGGCGCAGACCGCCAACCGAAGCATGCAATACTGAAATTCATGTATCATCAGGCGTTTACAGCGCCTCTTACTGGGTAGAAGCATCGCTTGCGATGTAAAAAACCCCGACGCGACGCTCAAATCGATGGACGGCTCGTCTCAACGCGGAGGTTGACCGCCATGCACACCGCCAAACCCACTGTCACCCAATCTCACTCGGATTCCTGTTGGCTCCAACGATTCCTATTGGTCATGGTCTGTACGTTCTTGCTCGGCTTGACCGGCAGTAGTGTAGCCATCAGTCAAGGCACGGAGCCGGGCGTGCCCGGCTCGAACGAGGATTTGATGGAGCAGGAGGAGGGCGGCGCCGTCTATCTGCCTCTTGTCTCGCTCGGTCTGGCCACCTCTCACGCCGGGCGCTTCGATACCTATCTGGGCAGCGCTACCTGCCGCGAGTGTCACGCCGGGCAAGTTGCCGAAGTCCATGGCTCAGTCCATTACCAGTGGAACGGCGCCACGCCCGGGGTCGTCGGCATGGAGACGGGAGGCAAGTTGGGCGGAATCAATGATTTCTGCGGTTATCCCGATATCAACTTCATCGGCCAATTAACCAACCTGGATGGCCAGACAGTAGACGGCGGCTGCGCTACCTGTCACGTAGGCCTGGGCGAGAAGCCGGAAGCCATCGCCTCAGAGTCCCAGCTGAACAACATTGACTGTCTCGTTTGTCATTCCGACGACTACCGCCGCAAAGTGGAGGCCGCCGATGACGGCTTTCACTTCGCGCCTGCACCGGAGCGCATGCCCGTCAGTCTGATTCAAGCGATCACGGACATTGCCCTGCCCTCCAGCCGGAGCTGTCTCACCTGCCATGCCTATGCCGGCGGCGGCAACAACAACAAACGGGGAGACTTGGAAGCCGCGCACGCCGATCCACCCTCTGCTGACTTCGACGTCCACATGGCCTCACCGGAAAAAGGCGGGGCCGGCCTTGCCTGCCTCGATTGCCATATCAGCGAGGACCACCGCATTGCCGGACGGGGCGTGGACTTGCGTCCCACCGATCTGGACCAACCGGTTCAATGCAGCAACTGCCATCCCGCCCAACCCCACGATAGCCGCGAATTGAATCAGCACACCGCCCGGGTCGATTGCGCAACGTGCCACATACCCGCCTTTGCCAAGGAGCAATCAACTGAAATCTTCCGCGACTACCGCTTTGCCGAAATCGATGCGGACAAACGGCTCTATGAGCCAAAACTCGAACGGGCAGCCGACGTCACGCCGGTCTACCGCTTCTTCAACGGGCTGTCAGCCTTCTATGCGTTCGGTGAGCCCTTCGAACGCGGCGCCAATGGGCGCGTGACCATGGCCGAACCCCTCGGCGACATCCAAGATACCGGAGCCAAGATTCAGCCATTCAAGTATCACACTGCGCTCTTGCCCTACGACCGATCCACGGATGCCATCATTCCGGTCAAGTTGGGGGTGCTGTTCCAGACCGGCAATCCCGACTCGGCTATCCGCCAGGGCGCTGCAGCAGTGAATTGGTCCCTGTCGGACGGCTATGACTTTGTCGAGGCGGAGCGCTTCATGGGTCTCTATCATGAGGTTGCACCGGCCGACAATGCGCTACGGTGTGACAGTTGCCACGGGGAAGGCAGCACACGGCTGGAGTTCGCGGCGCTGGGCTATACGCCCAAGACTGAACGAGACGGAAAGCCGCTCTGCCAGAGCTGTCATGAAGAGGAGGATCCCGACGACGCGGAAGTCGACCGCGTAACGCCACAGGATGATGAGCCGGAAGACGGCTTCTACGAGCTGCATCACGAGCACGTGGACGAGGAAAACATCACCTGCAGCGAATGCCATGCCTTTGGGGCTGCCCAGCCGGAATAGCATGCGGAATCGATTCACCGCACCTTCTATTCCA
>CAYZLP010000416.1:0-5096 GCA_964478635.1 uncultured Caldilineaceae bacterium | reverse complement strand
CGGAACCGTCCCACAAGCCGTCATAGGCTTCCGGTCCGATGGTCCCCAGCAGCGTATTCTCGAAGAGTTGGGCGGTGGTCCAAATGCCGCTGTCACCTACGCAGAGCGGGGTCACGCCGGCCGCAGCAAGCTGTTCGGCATGCGTCAAAAAGTCTTCTACGCTCAGCGACTCACCAATTTCGATGCCATTCTCGGCGAGCAGCTTCTTGTTGTACCAGAAGCCGTTGCCGCGGTGGACGCCGACCGTCACCTGGTAGACGTTGCCGTCGACCGTCTGCATGTCGATGAGTGCCTGGGGCACAACATCGTAGAAACCCTCTTCTTCGTAAACGTCGTTGATGGCCAGGGCATAGCCCGGATCCACATACTGGCCGATCAACTCAAAGCCAGGATGCACCTGCCACGTATCTGGCGGATCGCCGCCGGCCAGGCGTGTCTGCAATACCGGACGTGCAGCCGAGCCGCCGCCGCCGGCGACCGTTGCATTGATGATCTCAACGTCCGGATAGGCTGCGTTGTAGGCATCAAAGAGCGACTGCAGTGCCGCGGCCTCACCGCCGGAGGTCCACCACGAGAAGACTTCCAGCTTGCCGCCCTCGCCCGCAGCCGCCGCTTCGCCGCCCTCTGCGGGGGCAGCCTCACCGCCCGCGGGCGCGGCCGGCGGCGCGGCGCAGCCGGTCAGGACCAGGGCCAGCGCCATCACGAGGCTCAGAACCAGTGTAACTTGTTTACTCGACACGTTGTTTCTCCTTTTCCTTCGGTGATCTTGCTTGATAGAGATTCACAAACACACGCCAATCCGTGGTCTGTGCGGGGATGAAAACTGATCTGGTTTCTTCATGCACCTCCTCTTCTCTCCGTGAAACTATCTGAGCATGTCGACAACCTGCACCCAACGCTCCTCTTGAGCCGATTCTTCCGCGGCAGCCATTACGGCCTGAATATGCAGACCGTCGGCCAGGGTCGGCGCGCTGGGCGTGTCCTCAGCAATGGCCTTGAGGAACCGATACTGGCATTCGGCGTGGGCCCGGACGAAGCTGGGCGCCATGCTCCAATCGGGCGATTTGGCCCCCTCGTAACGGCCCACCGTCTCCAGGCGGCGCGTGCCGCGCATGCCGCCCAGGGGCTTGTCGCTGTCACGCACGTCGTACACCTGGAGCCAGCTCGGGTCCTGGGCGTCGAAGCGGATGGCGCCCTTCTCGCCGAAGATCTCGAAGACCAGTTCGTTGGGCGATCCGGTCCCCATGCGGGAACTCTCCACCAACCCCAGCGTGCCGTCGGCCATGCGGGCGTGTATGAAGACAATGTCGTCCACGTCCACCCGTACGGTTTCATCCGAGCCGGCCGCATTAGGTCGTTCGCGGATGAGCGTATCCATCACGGCCTGGACCTGCCCGAAGTCACCCAGGAGATAGTAGATCAGATCGAGAATGTGGGAGCCGAGATCGAAGAGCGTCCCGCCACCGGCTACGGCCCGCTGCTGTCGCCAGGAAATGGGCTTCTGCGGGTCGATATAGCTGGAACGATAGTAGCGGCCGCGGAAGGAGAAGATCTGCCCCAGGAAGCCTTCGTCGATGAGCTGGCGCGCCCGGATCACGGCCGGGAGGAAGCGGAAGTTGAAGGTCATCTGCGTCTTGACGCCGGCCGCGTCGGCGGCGGCCACCATGCGCTTGCCCTCGGCCACGTTCATGGAGAGGGGCTTTTCGCAGTAGATGTGCTTGCCCGCCCGGGCCGCGGCCACCACCACTTCTTCATGGGCCACATTGGGCACGGTGACATCCACCACGTCGATGTCGGGCCGTGCCAATAACTCGTGATAGTCGGCCGTCCAGAAGTCGCAACCGATCTCGGCCGCGGCCTTCTCCGCGGTTTCGGGTCGGGTCGTGGCCACGCCGGCAATGCGCACGGTATCGGCGGGCAAGCCGTAATGAAACGGGATCGCCCGATATGCCAATGCATGGACCCGGCCAATCCCGCCGTAGCCGATGAGGCCGATGTTAATAGGGTTCAAAACGTACTCCTTTTACGAAGTGCTGGATGGCCAACCAAAGATTGAAGATTGGACGCGCATGCAATCTTCAATCTCTATTGCTTGAGGCCCTTTTCATCCCGATACGCATCGCTCGCCTCGTCCATGACGGTCCGGAGCTTCTGGACGGCGGCGGCGATTTCACCGGTGCCGGGCTGGAGCTTGCCATTCGGACCCTTGAGGAGCGGCGACGAGAATTCGCCCACGGTCATGCCCGCAGCGATGAACTCGGCGACGTTACCGGCGTTGAGGCCCCCGTCCTCCATGAGTTCGATCCGATCTTCCATGCCCGCTTCGGCGATCATGTCGTGGAGCTTGCGCACGGTGCGCACCATAATCGGGTCCATGGTGTGGGGGCTCTGACCCGGCTTGGGCTTGACCCAGAAGGGTGCCCGGCTCTCATATTCGATGATATCCACATAGGGGTGAATGAACTGTTCGAAGGCCATGGTCGGCACGCCCTGCCAGGCCCAGACGCCCACCTTCAGCTCCAGCTTTTCCTTGATGTAGGTAATTTGCTGGAAGATCATCTCGTTGGTCGTCTCGATGGGCAAGCTGATGAGATTGACGCCCAGATCCTTGAGCTGATCGAAGGTGTCGAAATTGGGCCGGTACATTTGGAGTTGGGCCTCGATCTCCAGATCGGTGCTCTTGCGCACGCCTTCAATGATGTCGAAGCCGCCCCGGGGCATGCCGAAGTCCATATATTTGCCGTCCCGCACCTCGATGTGAAGCCAATCAACGCCGGCTGCTTCCAGATCCTTGACCTGGGCCCCGAGGACGGCATAGTCGGCCCAGAAGAGCCCGGCCGCAATCTTGCATTTCTGCTGCACCTTGCCGATTGTGTCTGCCATTTTAGGTTCCTTACGTTTTGGGTGGGTTTTCGTCCAACAATTTTCTTTCGTCCATTGTCGTCCAGTGAGCACGCCTTCGTGCGAACGGGTCCGTCCAAGCATTTCGCTGCGTCGCGGCTTCTGCATCCATGTACGTTGGCTGCCACTCGCCGCTCGCACGCGGGCGTGCTCACTGGACGATACGGTCGGCCGGAATGGACGTCAATCGCTACATCTCGATCAACACTTTCATGGCCTGTTGCGTGCGCATCAACTCCACGCCTTCGGTAAGGCGCGCCAGGGGCAGGCGATGAGTCACCAGGACCGACGGCTGCACCCGCCGGCTTTCCAGCAATTGAATCGTCTGCGCAAAGGGGTGGAGGCCAACAAATGTACCGTGTACCGTAAGATCGTAGCGGGTAATCGTGTACTGGTTGACGGCCGGGTTGTCGTGGGGCCGCAAGCCGAAGAGGATGACCTGCCCGCCCCGGCGGGCCAGCTTGGCCGCCTGGTCAAGCTGGTTGCCCACGGCGTCCACCACGATGTCCCCGCCCAGGCCCGTGCGCGCCTTGATCTCGGCGGGCCCATCGACGTTGCGCACATCCAGGGCGTCGTCCACGCCGATCTCTTCGGCGAACTGCAGGCGATAGGGCGCCAGATCGAGCACGCTGATGCGGCCTGCGCCCATGGACCGATAGAGCAGGGCAAAGAGCAGGCCCATGGGGCCGGCGCCGATGATGGCGACATTGTCGCCGGCCTGAAAGGAGGCCCGTTTGACGGCGCCGACCGCACAGGCCAGAGGCTCAAAGAGCGCCGCGTCATCGCGCGGGACGGCCGGATCGATCTTCCACAACGCCTTGGCCGGCGCGCACAGCGTCGGCGCAAACGCCCCGTCGATGGTCGTGCCGATGGTCTGATAGTCGATGCACTGATTGTCCAACCCCCGGCGGCAGTATTCGCAGCGTCCGCAAGTCAGACGGTTGGCCACCACCACCCGGTCGCCGGGCTGCACGCTCGACACCGCGCACCCCACCTCTTCGACGATGCCCACGCCTTCGTGGCCGATAACAATGCCCGGCGACGCTTTGTGGGCCGGCGGCACGGCCAGGATGTTGAGGTCCGTCCCGCAGATGCCGCAAGCCTCTATACGCACAATGACATCGTCATCCCGCTCAAGGACAGGACGGGGACGTTCGGTATATTCCAATACGCCGTTACCACGGAATATGGCCGCCCGTTCATGCCTCTTCATGTTGCAGCGATCTCCTCGATGGCCTCGGTCTGTGCGGCAACCTCCAGGACGGCAGCGGCGGTCGCAGCATCGGTGCAAAAGACATCGATGGCGCCGGTGCGCAGCGCGCCCACAATGGACCGGATCTTTTCTGCGCCCAAGGCGATGGCCATCACGGTGGGGACCTGGCCTAATTCAGTCAGGCGCAGGCCGATCACGCGTTCGTTGAAGCCGCCGGCGTACGGCTGACCGTCCTGCGTGAAAATCTGGCCGGCCATATCGCCGATGCCGCCGGCTGCTTCTATTTCGCGGAGATCTTTGGGCGTGAGATAGCCGCCCTTGACGAACTCGGAGGTCGTGGGATTCAGATTGCCGACGCCGACGAGGGCCACGTCGGCGCTGCGGGCCATGGCCAGCACGCGCTGAATATCCCGCTGGTTGCGGAGGACGGCTGCATCCTCGCCGCTGTCGGCCACCATGGGCGCGGTGAGATAGTGGGCCGTGCCCCGCAGCTTGGCCGCCAGTTCACGCGTCAACGCAGCGCTGTCCAGTTCCGGCATGGTGACCGCCATGCTGCCGACGGCCTGGGCTACATCCACATGTCCCTGAAAGCCCGGCCGCACGGCGTGAATGACTTCGTAAGTAGAGCGGCCCAGGCAGACCGTCAGCGTCATGCCATCGTGGAGCATCTGCTCCAGGTAGCGCGCGCCCAATTGGCCGAGACGGGCCAGGCCATAGGTCTGGTCGCTGCCGCTTGGCCGCAGAACGAGCGCCTCGCGCAACCCACACACCTCGCACAGCGCCCGCTCCAGCGCCGGTTCACGCTGCACCGGCCACGTAATTGTGAATTGGATCACCTGCTCTTCCCGGGCCTGCTTCAGGAGCCGATAGATCTTTACGCGGGAAAGCCCAAGCGCTTTGGCAATGGCGTCCTGGGTCATTTCTTGCTCGTAGTACATGGAAGCGACCTGGGCGAGCAGGTCATGTTCTTCGTAGTTGAGCA
>CAYZLP010000415.1:0-5110 GCA_964478635.1 uncultured Caldilineaceae bacterium | reverse complement strand
GGCGAAGATTTGTCGATCGCGTTCACCGTGTTTTGCGGCAGCCCATTGACGGCTCGATATTCGGCGACCAGTTCATGATTGCCGTCGGGCAGGTTCAGGAAGGTCTTCCAGAAGCCGTCGCCATCGGCCGTGACCTCGCTGAACTCGGCGCGGCCGGGCACGGAGATCCGCACCGTGCTGTTCGGTTCGGCAAAGCCGCGCACCTCGAAGTCCGCCACCAGCGAATCAGTGGCCGCGGCCACCGTGCAGGTCAAGCAGCCGGTCCAGCCCAGCGTGCCGGCGGGCGGGAAGGCAATCGTCGGCGGGCGGACGGGCAGGCGGGTCAAGAGTTGGCGGCTGTCGTTGGCCGGGTTGACGTCGCCGTCGGTCACCAGCCTTGCCGTGAGGTTGACGTCGGCCGTTACTTCTTCAGGGAGGGCCCAGCGCACGAAGATTCGTCCGCTGTCGCCCGGCTCCATGTAGCCCAGGTCCGCTTCCAGGCGACAACTGCCGCCTTCACAGACTTCCTTGAACGGCGCACTGGTCGTGGCGCTCGATTCCTCGACGGAGAGGGGCGCGACCACGGCGCTGGCCACGGTGCAGGTAAGGCAGCGGCAGCACTTGGCGTCGCTGGTCTGGGGTTCGCCCAGACTGGGTTGTGATTCCAGCACCAGCTTCACGTTGCCGGTGGGCAGATCACCCGAGTTGCGCAGGCGGATGATGGTATTCAGATAGCGTCCGCCCACTGTGTCGACGGCCGCAGCGCTCACGCCTGCAGTTGGCGCAGCGTCGGTCTCGATAGCGGTTTCCAGCAAAAGTCCGCTGTCTGCGCCCCTGGCCGCCGCCGGCGGCGGTGCGCCGGCCGGCTGGTAGAGGTAGTCCTCGGTCTCGCCCAGTTGGAAGCCTGCTGCGGGACCACGCCCGTCACCCACCGGCCCGCCGCCAACCTTCTCCGACGGCCGGTCGCTCAGGCTGATGCGCAGCCACATGTCCCGGTTCTGACCGTTGACCGGGACCGGAATATTGCCGGTCGGCAGCACCAGGTTAATCGTACCTGGCGCGCTGATGGTGATGGCCTGGTCGACTACGATGTGCTCATAGGCCGTGATGCCGTCACAGTTGAGCGTATCTTCCCAGTCGCCGTCGTGGTTGCCGTCCAGCCAGACATTGACATAAGCCGTGCCGTTCTGGCTGGCCAGGGCGTTGACCGCCAGCTGGTTGGCCGTTACCGAGTAGTTGATGAGGGTCGGGATGCAGTGCTGGAAGGCCAAGCCGGCAGCGTTGATGCCGTCATCGTGGGGATCCAGGTTGGGCGTATTGCCCGGCGGATCGATGTTGCGGCGTGCGCCCGTGTCGGCGCTGAATTCCCAACTCACCGCGTTGCCCAGATGCAGGGGGTAGGGGTTGCGGTGCAGCGGTCCAGGAGGCGACCCGCCGGCCGGATTGAAGGAGGTGGGGAAGCGGGCATTGACGCCGGGATAGGCATCCATGGCCACGCCGGGATTATTGGTGCTGTCGGGCGCGTCGCCAAAGTCGTTGGTGACGATGAACAGGAATGCAACCAGGCTGGCGATGGATGGAAAACCGGAGAATTGGGGCAGCAGCGCCAGGGCATTCTGGGTATCGAACTCGCCATTCTGCGTCGGCGGGAGATTGGTGACAAAGGCTTCGGCCTGACCGCCGAACTCGCAGCCCGCCTCGCCGACGGCCCGCGCGCGAATGCGCACCGTGCTCGTCTGGCCGGGAGGCGTGGCAATCAGGAAGCCGTAAGTGGGGCCGTCTGCGCCTTCAAACCCGGCCCGGGCCAGCGCCTCGCCCGGAACGGGCATGCCCCGACCGCTCACAACCTGGGGCCGGTTCAGGCTGATCCGGCAAGCGTCTGCGTCAAGCGCGGCGGCCTGGAGGCCATTTGTGGTGGGCGTCATCTCATCGACCAGAAGGCTGTAGACGATTTGGTCGCTGTCATTGGTCAGATCGAGCTGCACCGCCACCTGCTGCTTCGGCGCGATCTCGACTTTGTCGCCGGTCGCGGCTTCGCCGTTTTCGTCCCGGTAGAGAATACTCTTCTCGAGGGTCAGAGCGTTGGTGTTGACGGCAGCATTGCCGTTGACGGTGACCGCCTTATCCTCTGCAACATCACGCTCGCCATTGTGCCACCCTTCGCCGTTGATGGCGATGGATGCGCCGGCGCCGTCAACATAGGGCTTGCTCTTCACGGAGACGATGATGATGAGGAAGCCGCCGGCGCGCATGTCACCGCGCCACAGCACGCCGCCGTTACGGACGACGGTGCGATTGGTCTGGGTATCCTCCTTGTCTTCCTCTTCTACCCGAACCTTTTCAACCGGGCCGGAAATGGGCAGGCGCATCTCCACGCCGCGGAGGGGATTGCTGGAAACATTCTCCAACTCGATGCGGAACTCAGCCGTCTCGCCTGCGTCGATTTCGCCGGCCAGCGGCGTAATGTCGAGCCTCAGCTTCGCGCCCGTGGCCGCAAAGACGTAGGACGGCGCGGCCGGCAGCGCGGCGATCAGCGCCAGTAGCGCCGCCAACAACAGGCGAATGCTTCTTTCGATTACACGATGGTATGGTTGGTGCATAGGTACCTCCTTGAAACAACAGGGTTGGATGGTTAGCAGCACGGGGGAGCCCTAGTAAATCCCGGCGGAAATGAACCAAGTGATTCCACCAGAAGTAGACCTGCCCGATTTCCGCCGTGGTAATTACGCCGGACTGTACCAGGGACTGTCCGATTGTGCCGGAATCATTGTGTTGCGTCAAGGCGCCGAAAAACGGCTCACGCGGGAGGCGAAACGGCTCATTGCGGCTCAATCCGGTAACATCCGCCCAATCCGCCCAATCCGCAGTCTATCCTATCGAATCGCCCGCGATCACCACGGCAATTTCACGAAACCCCGATTCTGGTTTATGCTTGCAGTTTGAACACCAGACCAGATTGGTTGGAAGGAATGAAGATGAGCGACAATCCGTCACCTGCACGCACGCGCTTTGCGCCCAGCCCGACCGGCTACCTCCACCTGGGCGGGTTGCGGACGGCGCTCTATGCCTGGCTCTGGGCCCGCCATACGGGCGGCCAGTTTCTCCTGCGCATCGAAGACACGGACCAGAAACGCTATCAGGAAGACAGCCTGGACGATCTTATGGGTAACCTGCGCTGGCTGGGCCTGGAGTGGGATGAAGGTCCAGACGTGGACGGTCCGGTTGGCCCCTACGTGCAGAGTGAGCGGAAGGAAATCTATCAGGAGTACGCTCAACAGCTCATTGATGGCGGCCATGCCTATAAGTGCTACACCACGGCCGAGGAATTGGATCAACTGCGCGAGGAGCAGCGGGCCCGGGGCGAGGCGCCCGGCTACGACCGACGCGATCGCTGGCTGACCCCGGAAGAGCGGGCCGAACTGGAAGCGGCCGGCACGCCCTACACCATCCGGTTCGCCGCGCCCCTGGAGGGAACGACCACGGTGCACGATCTAATCCGGGGCGATGTCACCGTAGAAAACGACACCGTACGCGACCCTGTCATCGTCAAGAGCGACGGCATGCCCACCTATCACCTGGCTGTGGTGGTGGACGATCACCTCATGGGCATCACCCACGTCCTGCGCGGCGAGGAGTGGCTCTCATCCGCGCCCTTGCACCAGATGCTCTACGACGCCTTCGGTTGGGAAGCGCCCGAGTTCGTCCACCTGCCCGTGATCCTCGATCCTGCGGGCAAGGGCAAGATGAGCAAGCGCAAGAAGGTGGTGGACGGCAAGGAATACCTGGCCCTGGTCAAGGAATTCGTGGAGGCCGGCTACCTGCCCGAAGCGCTCTTCAATTTTCTGACCAACGTAGGCTGGAACTTCGATGCGGAGCGGGAGGTCTTTACCCGGGATGAGGCCATCGCGCGCTTTGACGTCAGCGAGATCAACCCCTCGCCGGCCGCCCTGCCCTATGCCAAGCTGGAGTGGCTCAACGGCGTCTACATCCGCGACATGGATCCGGCCGAGCTCCAGGCGCGGCTGCTGCCCTACCTGAGCAAGGGCCTGGGCATCCAGGAAGACGAGCTGCGCGCCGACCCCCGGCTGCCCCTGCTCGTACCCCTGATCCAGGAGCGGCTCAAGGTGCTGACCGAGGGCGCGGAGAAGGTGGATTGGGCCTTCAAGACGGCCGATGAGATCGACTATTCGGACACGAATGCGCTCTTGGGCAAAAAGCTGGACGAGGCCCAGAGCGCCGAGATGCTGGCCATTGGCGAGGAGATCATCGCCAGTGTGGAGCCCTTCACCGCCGCCGCGCTGGAAGAGGCCTTTCGCGCCAAAGCCGCCGAACTGGAACTCAAGCCCGGCGCCTTCTTCTCGCCCTTCCGCGGCGCGCTCACCGGCAAGATGGTCGCCCCGCCGCTGTTCGAGAGCATGGTCGTCCTGGGCCGGGACGAAACCCTGACCCGCGTACGCAACGGCCGCCAGGCGCTCCTCGCCGCGGCCGAGGCGTCGGCAATTGACAATTGACAATCGGCAATTGTCAATTGTCGATTCGCCTACTGCTCCAGCAGATCGAAGTGTTCTCCCTGCTCCGTATCCACACGGATGGCCCAGTAGGTCCATCCCCCGCCCCTTTTCGTCCCGTTGACGCGAATCGTCGCGCTGGCCATTGGCCCACGCAGCGGAATGTTTAGCTGAACTTCGCCACCTTCTACGGCGGAGACATTTCCCGCCGGCAGCCAGCCCACCGTCATGGGTTCGCCCAATGCCGCGCGTACCTCGGGGCTCTTCAGCGCCAGGTCAACCGCGTGTCGGTACGGTTCGGTCGTGCGGATGCGGGCGGTGGAGAGCAGGCTGATGCCCATGCAGAGGGTTGTGATCAAGGCGAGTATTCCCACGGACACGCCGACACTCTTGAGCCAGCCGCGCTTCTTGCTATCGGTCATGGGGCGCTCCGCTGAGAATCGAGTGGGTTGGTGGAGAGATGATACTGCATCATGAGCGAAGAATGTCTGGCAGTACCAACCAGCCATGAGCATTCCAGGATCAATTGTACCAGAACATAATACAGATCGACATCCGTGCTTCGACGAAAATCCGGCTGCATTATCTCAGGCGTGATTTGCCGGCGCTCTGTGAACCAGGAT
>CAYZLP010000414.1:0-5124 GCA_964478635.1 uncultured Caldilineaceae bacterium | reverse complement strand
GAGATGGGGATGTGGATGTGAAAGAGGAAGGGGGACAGGTTTGTAGAAAACCCGTCCCCCTCGTTCGCACGGTAGAGACGTTGCATTGCAACGTCTCTACGGGTGATTAACGGACGATGACCGGGAGGAAGATACGGGAATCTTCACCGGGCACGAAGTCCGGATCGTCGTCATCGATGGCCGTGGGGGCCTGGACGTCCGTATCGACCTCCGCGGTATCACTGCCGTACCCTTCGGCCACCACGGTGTGTTCCAGCGTCGTCGTGACCGTGGTCGGTCCGTCGAAGCTGTCGCCTACCAGGACGTCGAAGGTCGCCGTGATCGACGGCACGGTCCAGTCGTAGCAGACCTGGAAGCCGTCTTCCAGCGCGGCGTCGTTGTAGGCGTACTGCTGGGCGGCCGAGCCGTCGCCGTTCTCTACGCCAATCGTCGCCGGCGTGAAGCTGCCGGTCAGATTGTCATAGGCGAAGACGATCTCGTAGAAGCCCGGCGTGTCGTCCACCGCGCGGGTGAAGACTACCTCGAAGTCATAGCTGCCCTCTGAACCGTCGGTCGAAGTGACATCATCCCACTCGACGATCATGAGCGCGCCGCCGCCGGCCCCGGCGATGGAGACGCCCGTGTTGGCGTCGGCATCGTAGGTCACGGTCAGGTCACGCCAGAAGGGCGCCATGAGACCGTTGGGCGCCGCCGCGTCGGGCATGTCGGCATTGGCGCCCGGCGTGTCGCCCACGTTCTGATCTACGGTCAGGAAGCCATCGGCCGTGACGTAAACGGAGTTGTAGGTTTCGCCGTAGAAGGCATAGGGTTCTTCCCCGCCGAAGAAGTCATCGATGTCGAGCACGAAACTGTCGCCCTCGATGCCTTCCCGCACGCCGATGCCGAATGCTTCCAGATCGACGTAACCGCCGAAGCCGGTGTCACAGAGCGGATCGCTGGTGCTGTTGCTCTGGACGTAATCGCGCAGGGTACTGACCGGGATGCCGTCCCAGCGAATGGTGTTGCCATCAATGGCGGTCGGCGGAATGGCCGCCGAGCCGTCCACGTAAGTCAGCCCTTCAGGCAAGGTTGCGGCAAAGTTGTAGACCACGCTGTCACCGACAATGGCCGTTTCCGGCTGCACGGTGATGGCATAGGTGAGGGTGTCGCCCGGTTCCACAATCTCGTCCGAGGCCGACAGCGTTACGTCATCGGCCAGGCGCACTAGTTCGACGGAAGCGGACGTCAGCGTATTGCCCTCGGCATCGGCCAGTTCCAGCAGGCCAAAGCGAACGTCGCCGGCCATGAGATTGGGGATATTCCAGGCGATGTCGAGGCCATAGGGCACGCCGCCTTCAATCGACGTCGGAGCCGTAGCCGTGATGGCGCCCGTGTCTGCCTGATCGATGACGCTGATCGAGAGCAGGAACGAATCAGTGTCCTCACCGGAGCTTTCCCAGTTTTGGACCAGAATCCAGTAGGAGCCGGGCTCGATGGGTGCAGCGAAGGAGCAGGATTCATTGGCCGTGCCCGAGGTGCTGGCGCAAAGTTCTTCATCCGCATCCGGCAGGCCGTTGCCGTTTGCGTCGAGACCGACAAAGAGATCCAGATCGGGTGCGGTGGACTGGGAGGTCGTCACACCGAAGAACTTGGTCGTCTCGCCAATCTCTACGATTTCGCTGACCGTCCCGCCATTTTCTAGATCGTACGGATCGCCATTGGTCGGATCCTGCGCCACCTCGAGATTCTTGAATTCAGGCTCAGACGAGTAGACGGTTACGCTGGGGTTCTCCAACGCCACGGAAACCGCGGGGGCCGTCACCTGGCCCTGGTTGCGGCGCGTTTCGATGGTGATGTCATCCACCGCCGCAGCCGAAGCGTAGACGGCCATGGGGAAGTGGGCGTCCACCGTGGCATCGCTATTGGGCGAGAACATGACCTGACCGAAGACCCATGAATCGGTCTCGGCGCCGGAAACGTCGGCCGTGATGGTCACATCCTGGGTGCCGCCTGCGGCCAGGGTGAAGCTAGCCGGTTCGACCGTCAGCGTCACGCCGGCATCGGCCATGGTGGTCACCGTCCAGGTCACATCAGCAGCCTGGGTGCTTTCCAGGGTACGGGTCCAGGAGCAGGTCGCGATACAGTTGCCGTTGCCCAGGCTGGCGAGGTTGAGGCTGGTGGGATCGCCGCCGTAGAAGGGATCGGCGGCCAGGAAGTCTTCGGTCGACTCATCCAGCACGAAGCCGGCCAGGGCGGCCCGGGTCAGATCGATGCGGCCCGCACCGTGATCGAACGCGTCGGCCGGAGTGGTCCCGTCTTCCTTGCGCATGGTCTCATAGACGGCCGTCGACATGAGGGCGGACTTGATTTGGTGGGGCGACCAGTCGGGGTAGAGCCCGCTCATGAGGGCCGCCGCGCCGGCCGTGTGGGGGCTCGACATGGAGGTGCCGCTGATGATGCCGAGCTGTTCGGGATCGCGGTAGGCGGCGAAGATATCCACGCCGGGCGCACTCACGTCCGGCTTGATGATATCGAGCGCGCCGGCATTGGGTCCGCGGGAGCTGAAGGCGGCCATGATGTCGCCGTTTTCAGCGGCGATGTCCAGCGTGGCGTCCGAGATCACGCCGGTGTGGCCGGCGCCGCTGGCCAACCATGCGCGCAGGGGATCCGCCACATCCACATCAATGTGGATGGCGGGCAGGAAATGAACGTCGTTAATCAATCCCTGACCGGGCGCCGTATTGCCGAGAATCATGGCGCCGGCGCCGCCAGCCAGAACGTGGAGTCCCTTGTCGACCCGGGCGATGACGCCCCGGTCGCAAACCACGATCTCGCCGCTAAAGGTGCCGGCCGGGAACTCTTCCAGACAGAGGGCGTCGCCATAGTCGCCGGCATAGACAATTGGAGCCGGGCCAAAGCCGATGGAGAGCCCCTTGCCGGTCATGTCGGCCGGCGGTTCCGTGTCGCCGCCGGAGAGGTCCGACAGCGTCTTGGAGGCGTCCCGGTCATGGGTGCTGGCCGCCACCGTAATCATCCAGGGAGCGTTGCCGGGCGAACCGACGGTAAAGGCGCCTGGGCCGCTGTTGCCGGCAGAGGTTGCGACCGTAACGCCGGCTTCCGCCGCCGCCAGGAAGGCCGCTTCATTCAGCCCCAACTCGACGGCAAACCACGGGTCGAAGGGACCGCCGCCGATGGAGTAATTGATGACGTCCACGCCGTCAATGGTCGCCTGCTCGATACCGGCGTTGGTGGCCGCATTGGGGCAGCCGGCGGGCAGACAGACATCATAGGCGATGATGTTGGCATGGGGCGCAACGCCCGAAATCCGATTCGAGTAAGTGTAGACATCCGTCGTCAAGGTCGCATCATAGACGTTGCCGGCGGTCGTGCTGGCCGTATGGCTGCCGTGACCGTCATTGTCTTCGGGGCCGTCATTCTCATCGTTGCTGCCCTCACCCAGCCCGTCGGTATGGTCCCATGCGCCAATCAGCTTGTCGTTACAGGTGAACGCAGCATTAAACACATCGCTGTCAGGATCGCAAACCCCGTAGAATTTGCCTCGGGGGTTTGTATGGTCATAGCCGTCATCACCCACATCGGCAAAGGACGGGTGATCCATGTTGATGCCGCTGTCCAGGATGCCGACGACGACGCCCTCGCCCTGCGTGCCGATGTTGCCGGGCGTATTGTCGCCGCTCCAGATGCCGGGAGCGCCGATCCAATTCGGGCCGTAGTCGGTTTGAAGCTGCAGCATGAAGTCACGGGTCACGCTCTTGACGCCATCCAGCTTCACAATCTGGGCTGCCTCACGCGGCGTGAGACGGAGCGCAAAGCCGTTCAGCACGACCTGGTAGTCGAAGACGACTTCCGGCGCGCGTCCGATAGTTGCGCCGATTTGATCCAGGGCTGCGGCTTGCTGGCTCTGCAGATAGCCCTGATAGGCCTGGGCATCTGCGCTCTGTACGTCCAAGCGAGCCTGACCGGTCAGCCCAGGATTCGTGGGAACAAGTCCCGCCACGCCGCCGCGATAGAGCGCGACCGGCGCATCGTAGAGCATGACGTTGTAGAGCGCGGGCGTCGTGCCGCCCGGATCGGTTTCGCCGGCCACGGTCGGCTTGGCCTGTGCGCGACCGTCCGGTGTCGGTACGGCCGGCTGCAGTTGGCCCACTTCTGACGCCGGGGCGACTGCGCTGTCGACGGCGGCGAGAGCCGCGGCCGGCGACAAAGCCGTGCCCAGGAGCAAGACGAGGGCCATGACTCCTGCAAATCTCCGATAGAGCATGTCCTTCCCTCCTGTTTGGAAGTTTTGAGTGGAACAGCATGATGATGAAATGCATCAGATAAAGGTGAGGGTTGACGGGCAAGCGAGCCCGCCCTGACGCTGAAGCGCATAATACCACCAGATAAAGCGTTGTGACAAAAGCGTTCACCAACGCGTCATCTTTCTTACAATTACAAAAAGGGAGGCGTGAAAGAGGTCAGGGTCTAGCGGAAGTGTACATTTATTACAGAACTAATCGTTGACCAAAAAGAGAGAGGGCGTTACTCCATAAGGACCAGCGCACGAACGGCTGCGGATGAAACGCAACCGTTGCGCAATACACTGGAGTACGCATGGAAGGCAATCCGGGCGCCTGGGGGCATCGCCGCGCCAATCGTCCCGGCATTGGCCGGAGTAACGCCGCCGCCGATGACGATTTCGATCCGGCCGTCTGCCTGCTCAACCAGACGTTGCAGCGTAGGCAGGCCCGCCAGCGCGCCGGCGCCGCTCCCCCAGGGCGAACCGCTGGTCAGGATCCGATCCACGCCCAGGGAGATCAAGGTCTCCAGCGCCGCGTGAGGATCGGCAGCGGCATCGAAAGCCCGATGAAACGTCACCTGCAACGAGCGAGATCGGCACTCCGCCATGAGGGCGGCCAGGGCGGCATCATCCACCCTGCCATCCTGACCGTGCAAGAGACCCAGGACAACGCCGTCGGCCCCTGCCTCCGCCGCCCTTGCGATCTGGCCCTTCATGCGCGAAATTTCGTCCGGGCGATAGACGAAATCGCCTCCACGCGGGCGGATCATGACCATGAGGCCCGGTGCGGAAAAGGCCGCCCGGGCCGCCTCGATCGCGCCGCTCCCGGGCGTCAGGCCATCAAC
>CAYZLP010000413.1:0-5130 GCA_964478635.1 uncultured Caldilineaceae bacterium | reverse complement strand
GAACTGACCATGGGCGTCAACCCCATCACCTTCGCCGAGGACGGTCGTTTGTTCGTTGCACAGTGCTTCATGGACGACAAACTTTTCGAAATCGACCCCACCGGAGCCCAGGAACCGCGCTTGATTACCGACCAACTTGGTCCGGGATGTGGGCTGAATGGTATGGATTGGGGCGGAGATGGTTTTCTCTACGGTCCTCGTTGGTTTGCCGGCGAGGTGGTGCGCGTTGACGTGGAGACGGGCGAATATGAGACTGTTGCTGATGGATTCGGGGTGCCGGCAGCCCTGAAATTTGATTCTCAGGGGCAGCTGCACGTCGCCGACACCATGACCGGTGAAATCGTGCAAGTCGATGTTTTGACGGGCGAAAAGACGCTCTATGCCGCGCTGGGGCCCGGGTTGGACAACTTGGCGTTTGATGCCGAAGACCGCCTGTATGTGTCCAATAACACTGACGCATCCATCGTGGAAGTCCTGCCGGACGGAACCACGCGCACTGTAACTCCCGGCGGTATGGAAGGCCCCGGTGGCGTTGCTGTGATGAAAATGCCCGAGGGGGAGACGCTCTACGTTGCAGATTTCTTCAGCCTGCGCGAAATTGATCCTGAAACGGGGGAGCAGGTCGGTATAGAACGTAGCATCATAGGCGCAACGGATATGCACATGCCAACCACAGTGGCAGCGGATAATCAGAACCTTCTGCTGACCTCTTGGCCCGACAACGTGGTCTGGGTTTGGGATCCCGCGGGGCGGCAACTCGTTGATGAATATCGGAATGTTGAGATGCCGCTGAACGCCATTCGCTTCAACGACAGCATCATTGTCGCAGAGTTGGGAACGGGTAGTGTTGTCCAACTCGATGGGCACGAGGAAGAAGGTCGCACCGTTCTAATTGATGGACTGGCCATGCCAATCGGACTTGCTGCTCAAGATGGCGCCCTGTGGGTAAGTGACGCGGCTACAGGGCAAGTGCTGCAAATTGCCGACCGCGGCGCATTCCTGACGGAGCCTCAAGTTGTCGCAGAAGGCCTGGCCGGCCCTGAGGGTATTGCTGTGGAAGATGACGGCAGCCTGCTGGTAGTTGAGGCCGGCGCCCAGCGGCTTTCGCGGATTGATCCCGCTACCGGCGCAATTACCCTGATCGCCGACGACTTGGCGCTTGGTATGACCTCCCCGACAGCAGTACCTACCTTCCATTTCAATGCTGTAGATGTTGGCCAGGACGGTAGCATTTACGTCACATGCGACATCGAAAACTGCCTATACCGAATCGAAGCGCCGTCATAGCCCACCAATCGTACGATTGGATTCTTGCCAAACAAAAAAGGGACCGGCATGTCTGCCAGTCCCTTCTCGTCATGCGGCCAGCTCTTTGTGCCTATATCTTGCGCACGTTGGCTGCGGCCGGTCCCTTCGGGCCTTGCGTAATGGAAAACTCAACGCGGTCGCCCTCGGCCAAGCTGCGGTAGCCCTCCGAAACGATGGCGGAATGGTGGACAAAGACATCCTTACCACCCTGACGTTCGATGAAGCCGAAGCCTTTGTCGTTGTTGAACCACTTGACGGTGCCGGTAACTCTTTCTTCAGACATTGTTGGAAATTCCTCACTTGCTGTGCTACTGCTAAACGTATTTCGGCGCAAGAAGTCGGCATTTCCAGGCGTCAAGCGAGACAAAAAGGCCACTCAGTACATTGCAGAGTAAATACCACGGCGGAAATCGAGCAGGTCTACCTTTGGTAGAGACCGCCGGTTCATTTCTGTCGGGATTTACTAGACATTTCGATCTGAGTGGCGTTTCCACGCAATTGAGTCAGAGCTTTCAACATCTTGCGATTAGAGGATATTCCAGACGCAAATTTCTGTCAAATTGACTGGTCAATGTGAGCGTCAGAAACGGATGGATTGACGAATCTCAAGTGTGTTCCCTTGACACTTTCGCTCGTTGGGGTCATTGTCTTCCCCTCCATTCAACGGATTTCTGGAAGTCCGGTCCGCCCACAGTACAGATGGCTATTGCAGGTGGATAGGAACTCAAATGCGATACGAGTCTCCAATCCAGGGATCGGGCTTCAGGTCTTTGTCATACGCACGAAGGGGGTGGCGTGCAGGATCGAGGCGTTCATCGGTGTCCCACGGTTCGAACGCATTTTTCACATTGGCCAATCCTGTATTCGCCAGACTCGGAAAGTGACGCAGCAAGACTTTTTTTAGGTCCGCCTCGTCAATCCACTGGAGTCCTTCTTTCGTGTATGTCTCTTCGTTGTAACTGTTGGTGTAGAAGCGATCCGCCTGCAAGCGCCGTGATGCGTTCAAAATGAATATCTGGAACATGGTCTCGCCAAAGCCGAAACCGGTTGGACGATAGCCTTCCGCCAGCGTGCCGATCATGAGATCGAGCTTCTCCACATCTTCGGGCTGGTCACCGTAGACTTGCTTCAATAACCGTATGTGTTCCTGGTCAGGCGTGAGATCTTCAAAGGTGCGAATCGGATTCAGACCAAGTTGTCGACGGAATTCGTTGTAGCGAGGAATGCCCCGCTCGCGGGCCCGCAGGATGTCGACCGCGCCCATATCGAACAACGGGTTGCCGGGAATGCTCATCTCCTGCATGAATTGGGGGAAGTTGTTGAGCACGAGTTGGCCCGGCAGCTGCGTGCCAAAAGAGTAGAATAGATCACCCAACGCCATGCGAACGGTCAGTTTATGAGATCCGGCTTGGCGTGTCTTGGGCAGCGCCAACTTCTCGACATCTTCCGGATCGTCCACGCGGCGCAAGTGGAGTTCTTCCGGTAATAGGGAATGAAGCCGGTAGACCTCGACGAATTCCTCGGTCAAGCCATAGGGCTCGCCGTGGGCATTGATGGGATTGCCCACCACGCCACCCATTTCTGGATTGCGGATGTTGATCGGCGCAAGCGTCTTGCGGTCTCGATTCGTGCGGAAGAAGTTGGTCAGCAGTCCATACCAATTGGCGTTCATACCATCACTGAGGCCGTGATTGGGAAGGATAGCGGGCGTCCACTCGACGCTATGAATTTTGGCCATTACGGCCGCGTTGATCAGGCGCGCCACGTTGAATAGCCTGGTGTCATCCCAATGGGGGTAGGCGACCTTGAGCCGGTCACAGATGGCGTTATGTTCACGTGCGAATAGCGTGTGCCACATACTCAGACCGATCCACCAATTGCGAACGAAACCGGTCTCTTCGATGCCCTTTTCATCCAGCGGCAGCGTTCCATCTTCGTTCAGCCGCAGTTTGCCGTCTACGCCGCTGCGCAGCCGATCGACCGTTGCCTGGTCGCTTCCATAGACTTGGGAGCCATCCCACCAGTGGGTGACTTCGTTGATGTAGGTGACGGGCGTATGTTCATCTGCAACCCGTCGCGTGGGATCCGGCTGGGTTTTGCCGACGAACATCTTTGTCTGCCAGTAGCGCTTTCGTGCCGGGTCATCTTCAGGAAGTGGAATTTCGATGATATCATTGAACAGCACTTCTCCGTGGTTGACCCAATCATGGTTCTGGAATTGAATCCAGGAAGCAGCCAGCAGATTGAGAAAGGGGACTTCTTTCATAGGTCCCGTACGGGTCAGCAGGACACGGCTAATCTCTCGGGGATTGGGGCTCATCAGTTCGTCGGAGGATTCAGGTCGCGCGGCCTGGTCGGTCACGTTGCGCATAAATCGCGTGCCTGCGGCCCCTTCCTTCGGATTCTTGAGGTTGTTCCAGGTGCCATCCGCGGTGCGAAAGTGGGTAACGCCCGGGGGGGGCTGCATGTCTCGGGGCGCAAAGCCGGTCAGTTCGCCTTCTGGATAGGTGTCTTTGAGGTTATGGGCGTTGAGTTGCTCCCGCATGTAGCCCAACGTAATCACGCCGATGAAAAACGGCCGGCGATACCAGTTGGTCCACACTTCGTCTCGGTAGCCCAAAACTTTGCCCGTTACAGAAATCGCGCCACTCATGCCGACGCTGACAATGGCGCCGCCCAGATTTCCTATCTTGCGACCCAGACGAGCCAAAAGGCCGGGCTTGTGGCGAAAGCGCGGCGCGGCCGGCAATGCGCCTTCTGGAACGACCGGAGGCTTCAGGAGCTCGTCCGCATCAAAGTGAGAGAAGGGCGGCACCGGTTCGTTGACTTCAGCCATTGCGTTCGCTTCAGCTTGAGCGAACATGTGGGACCATTCGGGGTTGTCCGGCACAAGTGAAGCGGCCCGACCATAGTTCTCAGCAGCGTCTGCATAATGCTCTTGTTGAAAGTAGGCAAGTCCAAGCAACGCGCGAATCTCTGCAGAGTTTTTCTTGCCGTTATGCTGTTCAAGCAGTTGCACAGCTTCAGCGTACTTTCGGGAGGCAATGAGTTCGTGACCTTGTTGAAGCAGTTCTTGATTCTGGGCGACGGTCAATTTGATTCCTCCTTCGACAACTCAATCCTGGGCCAAACTACCATTTCATAGAAAACGCGTCTCCGCAATGGTGATGTGTGAAAAGCAGATGATTTGCGTTTGGGCGCACCCTTCAAGCTCGTGCGTCACCATAATGGCAGGCAATCTATAATGCAGCTTATGCCGCATCTGTATACCCTGTCAACATTGCTCACAATTTCACGAACGATGGCTGCACCACTCCGCCTGTCCCCACACGCTGGACCTCCATGCCCATCCTGGCCAGCGTCGCATGGATTACCCAGAAGTAGCGCCCGAAGCGCAGCCCAGCCAGTGCGTCCTCGATGCCCGGCTCCTCGAGCCTGGCCGGATGGTGCTCGCTCTGGCCCACGTTCTCCCCGGCGTCCAGCAGGCAGTAGGCGAGGTCGCCGCACTGGGTTGTGAAGTAGCGGCGGGGTTCAAGGTCGCCGCTACCGCAGGCCGTGTCGATACCCTGCCCCCACGCCTCCCCGCTGCCTTCCAACTCGTCCGCCGTCAGGTGCTCGCCGTTGAGCTACGTGGCGCGCACGGCGACCACGGGCGCAACCAGCCACTGCTCGCCCCCCTGCTCGTGAATTCGCAGGTCGGTGGGCTGGAAGGTGGTGGCGACTTGGGTGACGAGTTGCGGCACGAATGACTCCAGAAAACGAAAAAGCGGAGCGCAACAGGAATGACCCTGTCGTGCTCCGCTCTGTGTTGACAGCCGAAAT
>CAYZLP010000412.1:0-5133 GCA_964478635.1 uncultured Caldilineaceae bacterium | reverse complement strand
AAGATTACTCAATATCTCCAGGCTCGGTGGAATTTGCGGCCTGAACGGCGGTCAAAGTTCGAGCGGGGACTGGAGCTAATCGAGGCACACATATAGGCGTGGCGGGTTCTCCGCGATCTTGAATCACGGTGTGGGCGTTCGATCTCGCGGGCGCCAAATGGGGGCGATTATGCACAGCTACTACCCATTCGATCAGCCTGGCGTGTATGAAATCCACGTCATCGGCAAGCTCAACGAACGGTGGTTGGAACAGCTGGGAGGCATGACGATCATCGTCAGGCGTAGCGACAAAAGCGGTGATTGGATCACTGTGCTGCGCGGGTGGTTTCCGGACCAGGCTGCTCTCAATGGTGTCTTGAATGCCCTGTATGACAGGCGGATCACGCTGCGCTACGTCAGCATGATCACAGAGGAAGATTCGCCTACGCTTACTCAGTTGAGGTAGCGAGATGCAGCCCGACAAGAAGGAGAATCAGAAGTACATGGCACTCGAAGCCCGCCGGTAGCTAACGTCGCTCAAGGGTATCTTCACGGCGCTTTTGCCTGATCACCTCTTGGGCATACGTTAGATCGTTTTTCTCGTTTTGGTACGCGTTTCTTTTTTTCAACCTACAAGGAGAATCAACATGAGCAGTCAACAAGACCAGTCTTCCGGTTACAGCATCCTTGCCTTCGTCTTCGACAGCCAATACGGGGCCAGGAACGCGCTCGACGACCTGAAATCCAGCGGCGCGTTGGATGGCTACAAGATCGAAGCCCAGGTGGATGTTGAGCACGACGTCGATGGCAAGATTCACTTCCATGAGCCGGGTCGCGGTGGCGTCGGTACCAGTCTGGGCGCTGTAACCGGCGGCTTGCTGGGCCTCATCGGTGGGCCGGCAGGCTTGCTGGCGTGGGCCCTGGCCGGCGGCGTGATCGGCGGCGTGGCCGGCCACTACCTGGGGCAACCCATCGCACGGGGCGATCTGAAGGAGATCGGTGAAGCGCTGCAGCCCGGCACCTCGGCGCTGTTGATGCTACTGGAAGACAAGGAGACAGAAGGCGTGATCCAGAGCATGGAGGGCTACAGCGCCAACGTCGTGACCCTGACTGCCGGTAACGAGCTTTCCGGGCAGATTGCCGCCTTTGTCGCAGGTGCCGCGCAGGGTCCGTCCGGCGACGCAGTGGCCGGCGCCAGCGGGGCAGTGGCTGCGGACGGTTGAGCCAACGTTCGCAAGCAGTTCGTGGTTTGGATCTCCGGGAGGTAGGGCGGCGCTTCTCCGTTGAGAACACGCCCTCCCGGAGTCCATTTCAGATTGTCGCGCTCACAAACATGATTTCGAGCGAATCGCCATGTTAACACCGCAACAGACCGCCAAATTTAAGCGCCGTCTGGAAGCCGAAAGGGTCGACTTGCAGCGAAGAAGCAACGCTTTGACGACCGGGCTCACGCGCAACGAGTACGATTATCCGCTTGACTGGTCGGACAGCGCTACACAACTGGAAGGCGACGAGGAAGCGTTGTCGGAGCAGGAGCGTCTCCAAACCCAACTGGAGCGGGTCGAACATGCGCTGGAGAGGATCGAAGCCGGCGTGTACGGTATCAGCGAAGTGTCGGGCAAACCGATTCCGCTGGCCCGACTTGAGGCAATGCCCACGGCAACAACGTTGGTGGATGAGCCGCCCCCACACTGAGATCGCAGTCGCTCTTGAGCGCCGCTTTGCGCTCTTTGGCGAAAATACATGAAGGAGTTACCTGATGGACATACCCCTCAATGCAGCTGTTAACTGAACCGACGGCCCCTGCGGCAAGACGACGAATGTCGTGATCAATCCTGTCACGCATGTTGTCACCCACATCGTCCTGGAGGACAAATCCCTGCCCGGAAACGCCACCCGTTTGGTTCCCAGGGATAAGGTCGCCGCGGCAACCGGCCAACAGGTCACGTTGAACTGCGCCAAGGCGGATGTGGCCAAGATGCCGCCCTTTGCAGTCACGGACTTCGTCCAGCAAACGCCGTCGGGCATGGCCTATTCCACGGGGGATGTCTATTCGTCCCAATATGTGTTTGACGATAGGGGCTACAGCGCCGAAGCGGCGGAGAATCTGCCTGCTGGCAAGGGCGGTGACATGGTCGTTAGCTATGGTGAAGAGGCCGACCCCTCCCGCCACGTTATCGCTGCACCAGTCGCGCTGTGGCAGGGCCAGGATGAGAATGGCGTGGTCGTCGGCCTGGAAATTGAAGATGCCGGTGGACAAAAGTCCATCGTCACATTGATCTGACCCACTAACCGGAGTCAGTTGACCAAGATTCACGTTGATGGGATCGATCAACCCAATGACAGAGATTCCTGAGAGAGATAGCCTATGTGTACGAGCATGATTGTCAAAGCGCAAGACTGCAGTACCTTATACGGACGCACTATGGAATGGGGTGGTTTTGATCTCGACTCGGAACTCGTCTTGATGCCGCGCGGCGTTGCGCAGACGTCGGCGCTTACCGCCAAGCAACAAGGCATGACGTGGAAGAATCAGTACGGTTTTGTCGCCATCAATCCCGCAAAACTTCCGTATGTGGCGGATGGGATGAATGAGGCCGGCCTGACGGTTGGCGTCCTCTACATGCCCGGCTTTGCCCACTACCAGGCAATGGTGGGGGGCAAGGAAGAAAGCGCCCTGAACAATGCTGATTTGGCCGGATACATCCTTGGTAACTTCAGTCACGTTGAGGATATCAAGCAGGCGCTGCCTACGTTGTTGGTGATCGAAAATGAAGATGTTGCGAAGCAGTTCGGCGCGCCCGTACCGCTCCACTGGATCGTGGCCGATGAATCAGGACAGTCAATCGTGATCGAGTATGTCGGCGGCGAATTGCAGTTGCACGACAACAAGATCGGCGTGATGACCAATTCGCCAGGCTACGATTGGCACCTACTGAACTTGCGCAACTACCCCCATCTCCAGGCGCAGGATATCTCCGGCCCCCGCGAGATCAACGGGGTCAATCTTGCACCCTTTGGCGTAGGCAGCGGCATGCTCGGGCTGCCCGGCGACGTGACGCCCCCTTCGCGTTTCGTACGGGCCGTGGCCTTTGTCCAGACCTTGTTGCCCTTCGCCGATGCGGAAAGTGGCATCCAGCAGATCGCCCATGTGCTGCACAACTTCGACATTCCCATCGGTCTGGTGCGCGAAGGCGAGCATCAAGGCCACATTATGGCGGGCCAGACCCAATGGTCGGTCATCGGCGATCACAAGAATCGGCGGTACTACTACTGGACCCAACATAATCGGCGCATGCGACTGGTGAACCTGAGCAAACTCGACTTCAGCGGCGGCACTCGGAAGTCGATCCCGCTGGATCGCGAACCAAGGGAGGACATTGAGGATCGCACGCAAGAACTTGC
This sequence comes from uncultured Caldilineaceae bacterium, assembly GCA_964478635.1. Taxonomy (GTDB): domain Bacteria; phylum Chloroflexota; class Anaerolineae; order Caldilineales; family Caldilineaceae; genus JAGRCP01. The sequence goes on along the minus strand of CAYZLP010000412.1, from coordinate 1,749 downwards.
GTAGGCATGGACGAACCTTATGAAGAAGCAAATCTGTTTCACCTTGCGGCCTGGCGTCTCGTGGGGGGAGTTTCAGGCGGCGTTGACCGGTAGCTACGCAATCGTCCTAGAGCATTCGGTATGCGGCGTATGGCGCTTCTACGACACCTTCGACTGGAGACTATTCAATCGCGGGCTGGCGTTGCGCCGATCGGGCGACGAACACGCCTTGATATCTCTAGAGAATGACGATAGTAGCCTGCTTGAACTCGTTGCGGGATCCCAGCCGCGTTTTGCATGGGACTATCCGGCTGGGGACATGCGGAGCAGGCTGACGCCGATTCTCGCAGAACGTGCGCTCCTCCCCGTGGCCGCGGTCACTGTCGACCTGGTCAGCGGTCGCTTTCTGGACGTGAAGGACAAAACAGTGGCGCACTTGTCTCGTATGGAACTGAAGGCTGATGGGTGCGGATCCCAATCGGTTCCAATGACGATTGTCTGCCTGCGCCCCAAGTCGCGCTTTGCCAAGGCCGCTCAGTGCCTGGTCACGGAGTTTGGCCTGGAAGAGATCGACGGTTCACCGGAGCAGGCACTCTATTGCCATGCGCTGGCCGCGGCCGGCGTCACGCCCGGCAGCTACAGCGGCAAGCTCGACGTTCAACTGGACCCAGCCATGCGCGCCGACGAGGCGACAAGGCTGATACTGCGCCACCTCTTTGCGACCATGCGCGCGAACGAAGCTGGCATCCGGGCCGACATCGATACGGAGTTCCTCCACGATTACCGGGTGGCCATTCGCCGTACGCGGTCGGCCCTGAGCCAACTGCGGGGCGTCTTGCCCGCGGCAGCCACGGAACACTTCCAAGCACACTTTCGCGCCTTGGGGAAGGAGACCAACGAACTGCGCGATTTGGATGTCTATCTCTTGGCGGAGGCCGACTACCGGGCCATGCTGCCGGCGGCGCTTCAACAAGACATTGCGCCACTCTTCTCCTTCCTGAAAAAGCAGCGTGCGGATGCCCTTGTCGCGGTACGGAAAATTTTGGATAGCCCCGATTATGAGCGCTTCCTGGCGGATTGGGACAGCTTCCTCCAAGCCGGGCAAAACCTTGATGACCCGGCCACCCACGCCGAAGCGCCCGTCGTCGACTTGGCGCGCAAGCGTATCTACAGGCGTTATCGCCGTATCATCAAGGACGGTACCTACATTCTGGACCATACCGAGGATGACTTGTTGCACGCCTTGCGCCTGGAGTGCAAAAATTTGCGTTATCTGCTAGAGTTTTTCGTAAGCCTGTTTCCAAGCAAGGAGGTGGCGAAGCTAATCGCTCAACTGAAACGTCTGCAAGACAATCTCGGCGAGTTCTCCGATCTGGCCGTGCAGCAAGAAGCGCTGCTTATCCTGGCCGATCAACTGCCGCTGGATGACCCAAAGACGCCCCATACGCTGATCGCTTCCGGCGCATTGATCCAGGCGTTGGCACGGCGACAAGAGACAGTCAAAGCGGAGTTTGCTGCGATTTTCTCCAAATTTGCCAAGCCTAGCAACCAGAAGCGTTATCGCACGCTCTTCGGCCCCAGATAGAGTCAGTTGGCTAGAGAGCGCTGAAACGGCCTTGCGAGTGACAATCCTTCACTTTGCTACATTTACCGGGCGTTACGCCCAAGGAAGACAACCATGACCCGTGGCCAACCCAAAGATGCCCTCGTCGGTGAACAAGCTCATCAGGCCGCCGGCAAGGCAATGCGCACAGCAGTGCCGCGGCGCAG
>CAYZLP010000411.1:1357-5137 GCA_964478635.1 uncultured Caldilineaceae bacterium | reverse complement strand
TCTTTCGCTATGGCTTTTTGGGCGTCTCCGACGTCCCGGTGAGCACCTCTCTCTATTTCCTCATCGCGTTCACGGGCGCGCTCTGGGTATTCTGCCTGTGGGTGTTGCGTCGGGGCGTGGGGTTGCGTACGTAAATCCCCGGCAAACGTCCATTACCCCAGTCTCCCACTTTGTGCTATATTTCGTCGGCATGCGGCCAACCTACGGGATCGAAAGCCATGACAGCTGACGCGACGCCATATCCAGATCAGACCCGGCCCAGCGATCCCGGCCGGGCGTCGCGCTTTGCCCGCATCAGCCTGCTTGCTGTGGCCGGGGTGCTGGCCGTTGTCTTGATCCTTCTGATCTGGAATCATCAGCGCACCATCGCCGCAACCACGCAGGCGGCTTTTGCGGAGGCCGAAGCGCAGGTCACGGCCGCAGCGGACGAGTTGGATGCGATCTTCGGCTCGGCCATGATGCTAACCGAGGCTCTGGCCGACGACCTTTCGACCGGCGCGCTCCCCTTTGACAACGCCGCCATCGAAGAGCGCTTGCGCGCGCAGTTGGACGCCCGGCCCGATTTGGACGGCATCACGGTCGCTTTCGGTCCCGACGTCTTCCCCGGCGCCGATGGGCTGCACCTGATCTACGTCCATCGCGATGAGAATGGTGAGGCGACGGCCCAGATCGGTGCGTCACGCTACGACTATACAGTTCCTGCCGCCGACGAACCCGGTGCGCCCCAAACGGACTGGTACCTGGAGCCGATTGCCAACGGGCCGATCTGGCAAGATCCCTTTCTGGCCACCGGCGCCGGCAAGGTTCTGGTCGAATATGGCGCGCCCTTCTTTCTCCCCGACAGCGACGGGCAAGTGGCCGGCGTCGTAGCCCAGGACTACACCCTGGAGGAAATCAATCTGCTGGTAGAGGAGCTGGATCTCGGTCAGACGGGCTTCGGCCTGCTCTTCTCCCAAAGCGGCACCTGGTTGGCCCACCCGATTGCGGAACTGGTCGCCACGAGCACCTTTTATGAGAGCCCCCAGTTCATGGCCGATCCGACCCTGATGGAAGCCGCCGAAAGCGGCCTGCGGGGCGAAAGCGTGGCCTTCGAACGCATTGAGCCGATGGGGGAAACAGTCGTCTGGGATTTCGTGAGGCCAGTGGAAAGTACCGGTTGGGCGCTGGCCGTCGAACTTGCCCGCTCTGAATACCTTTTGGACGCAACAATCCGCCTGCGCCAGCTCACCCAGATTCTGCTGGTCGGCGGCCTGCTGCTGACGATGATCGTGGCCATCATCACTCGGGCCGATCGGGCGTCTGTTTCCAGTCTCTGGATTACTTCCTCAGCCTATGCCATCGTGATGACCTTGATCATCATCGCGACGATCATCTTGTCGCGTGTCTATATCTCACAAAGCGGCATTGCCATCACGAATCAATCGACCCTCACCGGCTATCTTGAGAACCTAGACCAACGCAATGCGGAGATCGGACAGGAGACGCCCGTCCGGATTCCGACCGGGGTGCTCCTGCAGGCTGCGCGTTTTCCCGACAGCACATCGATTGTCGTCAACGGATTTGTCTGGCAGCGCGTCCCCAAAATGGCAGGCGAACCCCTGGCCGAGGGCTTCACGCTGCCGCAGTTGATCGATGAGCCCATGCAGATTGAAGAGGTCCATCGTGAGGAGCGGGAAGACGAAACGCTCATTGTCTGGGCCGTGAACGCCGCTCTCCGCCAGGATTTCAATCCGGTGAAATATCCCTTCGACCGCCACGATATCACCGTACGTCTCATGCCGGCCGAACTGGAGCGAACGGCGCTGCTCGTTCCCGATTTCAGCGCCTACGACTTCACGGCGCCGGGGCTGCGGCCGGGGCTGGATAGCACCGTCAATATCCGCGACTGGACAATCCTCGGTGCAGCCTTTCGCTTTCAGGACATCCGTTACGGCACCAACCTGGGCGTCCCGGGGCGCACCCTGCGCGATGTGCCCGAGCTGAGCTACAGCATCAATGCCCAACGCCGCTTTTTGGGGCCATTCATCGCTTTCCTGCTGCCCGCTCTGGTAGCGGCCATGATGATCTTTGCCTTCGTGCTAGGAGACCGCAAGCCGGACGAACCGGAAGAGATCGTGACGGCCTTGACCTATACGGCCGCGCTCTTCTTTGTGATTGCAGTGATGCATACGGCCCTCCGGGAGAGCGCGGCCGCCATCGGATTGACCTATCTCGAGTATTTCTATCTGCTCCTATACGTTATGATCGTCTTCGTGGCGGTGAATACCTTTATCATCGTCCATCGCCCCAATCATCCCATCGTGCGCTTCGGCAACAACCTGATCGCCAAGGCGCTCTTCTGGCCTACCATCCTCACGGCCATGCTCATCGCGACCTTCGTCATTTTCGCCTAAGCTCGTCCCCGGAAACGACGTCTCCGGCACGGTTCGCGGGATTCATCGTTGACCAGCGTAAAGCGGTCCGCGACGGTCTCGCGACGGTCGATTGATAAGCTTCCAGTCAGTTGGAGCAAGCAGCCATACAAGTCAAAACCACTGGAGGCAAACACATGAATCCCTTGAATCACCACCACGCAGGCCTGACGCAGCATCGCGAATACGAGCAGAGCTACAGTGGCGCCGGCACGTCCCACACCGACTCCGCCAGTCAACCGCTTGCTGGAATGGACTGGTTGTTGATGGTCGGGCTGCCGATCATTTTGGTGGCTCTTGGCTATTTCTTCTTCTAGGGAGAGCATCACAAGAAATCGCCCCAAGAACGGGGCGAAGGCCCAGGGCGACGACCGCCAGAATTCACAGCACGAAACCCCGCACAGACACGAGAGAGCCACAAAGGATGGCCCCGTCGCCAGATCCTCTGTGGCTCTCTCGATCCTACTCTGTGTAGCTTTGTGCAACGCTGTTGGGGCTAAAGCGGCCAGTCCCGCAGCATGCGCTCGGTCTCTTCCGAATGGCCCATCTCGTCGCGGACCATATCCTCCAGAGCAACCACAAGGCCTTTGTCGCCATATGCCTCCGCCTCCTCAGCCCGCCGAGTGTAATCCTTGCCCGCCTGCAGTTCTGCAGCCAGCACGGCTTCCAGCATTTCACGGTTGGTCTCAGCGGCCGGCACTGGGCGCGGCGTGGTGGTCGGTTCACCGCCCAGGGCCACGATCTTATTGGCCAGGAATTGGGCGTGTAGTTGCTCGTCGGCCACCTCGGTCAGGAAGAAGGCGGCCAGTTGGGGACGATAGGGTCCCGTCGCCTTGGCGGCATAGGTGAGGTACTGAATGATTGCCCCCAATTCGCCGGCCAGGTCTTCGTTCAAGTTGGCAATTAACGTCTTTTTGTCCATGACTTTCTCCAATCGTTGTGAATTGGTTGCATTGCCATCTTATTCTGCATCCAATCGAAGGAATACGCAATCCTCTGAGGAATTTGGCCGGTCTTGCCTGCGCATGGATCGCGGAAGAACGCGGATGGGACGGATTGTGCCCGATCATTTTTCGATCGGTCCGAATGAATTGGCTGTAACGCGCAGGCGACTGCCAGTCCCTGGCCGAGCTGGGAACCGCGCGTCAGTCGCGTCGCGCAATAGGGAAATGAAGCGTGTCGAGCACGCCGTAGCGGGCCACGAACAGGTCATCGTCACAGCGCCCCGTCACGAGAATGCGCTGATCGGGCTGCAGCACGGCGGCTGAGCCGTAGTCGAGCCCGCCGGTGAGATCGGTGATCACCATACCGTCGCCCTCGTCAAATGACGGATCGAGGCTGCCGTCGGCCGTAAAGCGCACCAGCGCGA
>CAYZLP010000411.1:0-1257 GCA_964478635.1 uncultured Caldilineaceae bacterium | reverse complement strand
CCCTCGTCAAATGACGGATCGAGGCTGCCGTCGGCCGTAAAGCGCACCAGCGCGAGGTCGGACTCGTTGTAGACCACCGAAACGTCGCCCACAAGCGTAATCTTGCCGTCCGCACCGAGCAGGAGAGCGTGGGGCGTTTCGCTGCTGTCATATACGTTCAACGCAGGTGAAAGGTCGGCCGCTACAAAGCCGCCTGCGCCAAAGGCTGTGTCCAAAGAGCCATCGGCATCGAGTCGGACCATCGCAAAATCGTGCGAACGACGTTGCGGCAGCGCGGAGCCGCTCACCACGATTTTGCCATCGGGCTGCAGCGCGCCGGACAACGCCCTGTCTTCACGTCCGAAGAAGTCGATTGTGACGATACCGCCGGGGCCAAATTGGGGATCGAATTGGCCATCCGGTTCCAGTTGCGCCACGGCCATATCGCTCTGAATAAGCGGGATAGCAGGCATGGCGGGAGGCCCCGGCAGCGGCTCCAGCCAGTACCATGTCCCGACGACGACGATCTTGCCGTTGGGACGCAGCACGACTGCCCTTGCGTCACTCCAGCCCAAGTCATCCTCTGCAACGAAGGGGAACGTCACCCGGCCGCCGTCACCGAAGGATGCGTCCAGGCTGCCGTCGGCCAGGAAACGCGCCAGCGCCACCTTCTGATTGCCGGTCCCGGTCGGGTTTGCCTTGCCCACGGCGAGAATCTTGCCGTCGGGCTGAATGGTCACGGCAAAGGCAACATCGGCCACATCACCGAAATCCGTGGTCGTCCGCCCCCCTTCGGCAAACGACGTATCGAGCGCGCCGTCCCCGTCATAGCGAGCCAGGGCAAAATCTCCGCTCGCCGCACCGGCCATGACGATCTTGCCGTCGGGCTGGATGGTCACGTCATGCGCAGCATCCACGGTCTGGCCGAAATCGGTCGTGACGTACCCCAAATTGCTGCCGAAACCAGTATCCAACGTACCGTCGGCATGATACCTGACCAGCAGGAAGTCATCGTTGGTCACGCCGGCGACGAGAATCTTGCCATCGGCCTGGACAACAACGGCCCGGCCGGCATCTGCATCCCCGCCAAAATCATCCAACACAAAGCCGCCGTTGCCAAAGCCCGGATCCAGGATGGCAAAACCGCCGTCTGCCCGAACGGCGGCCCCGGTTGACAAGATGATCAGGCAAATTCCGAGAAGCAAGCTTTGTCTCTGCAATTTGTGTCTCATATCGATTTCCTCAGCAGCGCGGCGTCACGCAAATGAGCCGCCGGTT
>CAYZLP010000410.1:0-5152 GCA_964478635.1 uncultured Caldilineaceae bacterium | reverse complement strand
ACGCTGGTAGCGGTGACCTACGAAACTCATGATCCCGTAGCGTCTTCGGTTTAGGCAATCCGTGGCGCCTTCAGTTTAGTCGTCTTGCAGGAAGACGTTCCACTTGCCTTCCATGCCATCTTCGGTCACGCCGTAGAAAACGCGGACGTCGCCATTTTCCCGCAGGGCCAGATCATAGCGAATCTTGCCGGCCCGCTTTTCGGCCCGAATCAGGCCCACGTTGCCCTTCCACTGGACCGCCTTGGCGTCGACCGGATGGTCCTCGTGCTGGATGATGGCGTAGTTCCAGAGCTTGCGGGCGCCTTTACGCGTCACGTTCTTGATCACCGTATTGTTGCGCAGATCGCAAATACTGTGATACGTGTTGCCGTGACGCTGCTCGGACTCCACAATCTCTACGCCAATCTGGGGCAAATAGAAGGCATCGCTGGCGTCATCTGCGGCGGCCGCCGCAGGCACGGCCGTCGCATCTGCCGCACCGTTGCCGCTGGGGGAAGCGGCCTGCTTCTGGCCACCCCGCTTGCCGCGGGAACGGCGCCGGCTGCGGCTGCTGGAACGTTCCTTCCCTTTGTCACTATCACTCTGCCGCCCATCCTCATCAGACAACGCCTCCTGGACCAGGGCCACGATCTCATCCCGTACGGCCAGTGAGGTGTCGCCCTCGTCGCGCACGTAGAACTTGTTCCCGTCGAGACAGTAGGGACGTTCCGCACCTTTGCTTGTGTGGACCGCCAGAGCTTTCACGCCCTCGGTTTCCAGAAGCTCCGTCTTGACCTCCAGCGGCGGCGTGACCCGCTCGTCCAGGGCGTTGAGAATTTCCTGCTCGACCCGTTTCGGATCGGACAGGCCTTTTGGCTGCCCTTTGCGCGTGCCGATCCCCACATAGACCGTGCCGCCCACCGTGTTGGCAAAGGCGACGACGTCGGTGAGAATGGTGGTCAAGCGACCGCCCCGGGCGCTGGCCGATTCGCGAAAGCTCTGCATGAGCGTGGGGCCCTCTTCCCGCGCGGTGGCGATCACATCAAAGGGCTTGTCCTTGGGGCGTGCCGGTCGGGTGCGATCATAGTGCCGGCTGCGCAACGCTGCCGCGATGGCGTCGAACGAAGCTTCTTCCAGACTGAACTCCGTCGCCCGTTCGCCGATGCCAAGCCGGCGCGGGTTCTTGGGATCACCGTGCAGCCTGTGCGCGTCGGAGCCTTGAATGCAGTGCATTTTCCGCGGATATTCATTCTTGGATCCGTTGAAAAAGCGCGCGGTGGAGCGCCCGCGACGGTCGAGGTCCGTAACCTCGAGTGCGTCCAGGTTGGCATCCTGTGTATAGGCAATTTTGGTCTGACCGCCAAACGGGAAATTACGCATGGCCACGCCGTGGGTGCTATTGGCGTGGGCTGCGATAACCAATCCACCGGCTTCACGGATGGTCCGATAGGCCGTCAATACATCCGTTCCGGCGCCCGTCTCAGTCGAGCCGGCATCAAGCTTCTCCGCAGGTACATTCAATGTCAGCAAGACATGCTCAAGCTCGCGTACGCTAGTCTCCGGCGGAAAGATGCCCAAAATGTGAAATCCGAACGTCGCCGTAAACTCGAAACCAGGCAGAACCAAAACCCGTTCCGACAATTCTCGCCACTCGTTCAGCCGCGCTTGTTCCGCATCGGTGAGCCGCTTGTCCTGCTCCAGCCGCGTCAACCACTCAATCTCTCGCCGGATTTTGTCAATCCCGGCGACCGTGTTGTGGTCGGTCAGGGCTACGATGTCCAGGTCTTTCTCTGCCGCGGTTCGAAGCCAATCCAAGTAGGAGGCTTGCGGGTCTTCGTAGTCATTCGAAGCCGGCGAGTGGACATGCAAATCGGCCTTGTACCACTGACGACCGGAAGGCTTTTGCCCGCCATTCTGCCCCTTCCCGGTCGACGACTGGGCCTGACGCCCATTATTTGATTTTCGTTTTTTACTCACAACAACTCATTATCCTCCACTGCAATGATTGATGGTCCCGATATGAGTCGGCGTTGCACTTCAGATAGACGTGCAGCGCAACTCCCTCAGACCATCGCTTTTATTCGGTTCGGCAGCACCCAAACGAACGTGCTGCCAACAATAGTGCGCATCGCCGGCCCAATAACGACACCAGCCAATCAAACGCCGTTCCGTCGGGGAACCAAATGGCCGGACCCGCGCAAGCGGTTGTAGTGTGAAGACACGCAACAAGGCAGGCAGACGATTGGCCTTTCTTTGGCACCCGATCAGGACCGTCGTTGCCCGACATTGCGCGTCGATTTTCCAACCGCTCTCTGTATTATACACGAAACAAACGGAAACCAGGGCAAATTCGCTCCCTCGTTCAGCCGTTTGTGGACGATTGGTGTAAATTCCCGCCCAGTAACAGCAAGCGGGAGCGCCCATGGGCGCTCCCGCTCGATCAACCTCATACGAATGTTGTCAATACAGCAACGCCCCGGCCATGGCCGACAATTGACGGCTACTCCTTGGACGGCTGTTCACTCTTGAAAGGCAGTTCTACAGCGATGGCTTCCGGCTCACCCTTGGTAAAGGAGAGCTTGACCCCCTCTTGGTCGACCGACTCATCATAATCCACGATGATATGATCACCGGTCTGGTATTCACCGCGCAGCAGGCGCTTGCTAAGCTCATTTTCGACCTGGCGCTGGAGAACCCGCCGCAGCGGCCGGGCTCCGTAGCTGGGATCGAAACCAACCTTGGCAACATGCTCAATGGCAGCATCCGTCAGCTCGACCGTGATACCCAGTTCATCCAGGCGCACTGCGATGTCCTGCATGAGCAGGGAGACGATGGCCTGAATCGCTTCCTCGCCCAGGGTTTCGAAGACGATAGTCTCGTCGATCCGATTCAGGAACTCAGGGCGGAAGAGGCGCTTGAGCTGACGCCCATATTCGTCTTCGACATGTTTGTCTTCATCGAATTCGGGCGTAGCAAAGCCCAGCGAACTGCGCTTGACTACATCGGCGCCCACGTTGCTGGTCATGATAATGACCGTGTTGCGGAAGTCAACCGTGCGGCCCTGGCCGTCGGTTAGCCGACCGTCATCCATAATCTGAAGCAAGGAATTCCACACTTCGGGATGGGCCTTCTCCACTTCGTCGAAGAGCACCACCTGATAGGGACGCCGGCGCACCTGCTCGGTGAGCTGACCGCCCTGATCGTACCCCACATAGCCGGGCGGCGCCCCAAAGAGGCGGCTGACCGTGTGGGGTTCCCGATATTCGCTCATGTCGACCCGCACCAGGGCGTCATCATCGTTGAAGAGGAAGCCCGCCAACGCTTTGGCCAGCTCCGTCTTACCCACGCCCGTGGGCCCCAGGAAGAGGAAGGTGCCGATGGGCCGCCGGGGATCTTTGAGACCGCTGCGCGCGCGGCGAATGGCGTCACTCACCGCGATCACGGCCTGCTCCTGGCCGACGATGCGCTCGCGCAGAGCATCCTCCATGTGGAGTAGCTTTTCCGTCTCCGTTTGTAGCAGGTTGCTGGCCGGGATACCGGTCCACGATTGAATGATTTCGGCCACATCGGCGGCATCGACCAGGTCATCCAGTCCCGATTCATCACGCCAGGCCGTGTAGGCGCTCTGGAACTCATCTTCCAGGCGGACCCGCTCGGTCTTGAACTCGGCTGCCCGTTCGTAGTCACGCTGGGCCCAAGCCTCTTCCTCGCTGGCGATCAGGATATCAAGCTGGTGCTTTTTCTGCTTTAAGGCGGCCGGCATGGAGTAGGACGCCACCCGCAATTTCGCCGCGGCTTCATCGATCAGGTCGATGGCCTTGTCGGGTAACTTGCGATCGGCCACATAGCGATGGCTCAGCTTGACCGCCTGAACCAGGGCGTCGTCGGAATAGCTGACCTTGTGATGCTCTTCGTAGCGCGGGCGCAAGCCGCGCAGGATTTCGATGGCGTCATCCACGTTGGGTTCGTCCACATAGACAGGCGCGAAGCGCCGCTCCAACGCCGAATCCTTTTCGATGGACTGGCGGTATTCATCCAGCGTGGTGGCGCCGATGCACTGCAATTCACCCCGGGCCAAGGCCGGCTTGAGCATATTGCCGGCATCCAGCGCGCCGGCGGCGTTGCCCGCCCCGACGACCGTATGCAGTTCGTCAATGAAGAGGATGATTTCGCCCTCGCTGCGGGTCACCTCATCCAGACAGGCCTTGAGCCGCTCCTCAAATTCACCCCGGAAGCGGGTGCCGGCCAGCATGGCGCCCAAGTCCAGGGAGATCACCTTTTTGTTCATCAGCGGTTCGGGCACGTCGTTTTCCAGGATCTGTTGCGCCAATCCTTCGACAATGGCCGTCTTGCCCACGCCGGCTTCACCGATGAGCACGGGATTGTTCTTGGTGCGGCGGCTCAGCACCTGCATCACGCGCAGCACCTCACTCTCGCGCCCGATGACGGGATCGAGTTTGCCTTCAGCGGCAACCTTGGTCAGATCCCGGCCGTACTTTTCCAGCACGCGATATTTGCTCTCGGCGTTGGGCTCGGTGACGCGCTGACCATTGCGGATATCCCGAATCGTGTCGTAGATGCGCTCCTTGGTCACGTTCGCCTCGCGCAGGACATTGGCGCTGGGCGTATTGCGCTCACTGGCAATGGCCAGGAAGATGTGTTCGGTACTGATATACTCGTCTTCCAGCTTTTTGGCCTCTTCCTGGGCCACATCCATCACGCGCTTCAAGCGCGGCGTGATAAAGACCTGAGCCATGGGCGCGCCGCCAAACGAGGCGTTTGCGTTGCGGGGCGAACTCTCCAGAATCTTCTCCAGTTGGCCCGCCATCACGTCAATGGGCGCTTCCAGTTGACCCAATATCTGGGGGACGGCGCTATCTTTTTGCTGCAGCAGCGCCAGGAAGACATGCTCGGTATCGACCTGGGTATGTTGATAGCGCTGCAGCAATTCGTAGGCGCGCATGGCCGCTTCTTGGGCCTTCTCCGTAAATTTATCGAATCTCATCATGCGAATCCATGAACTCCTTGTTCTTTGTCCGTCTTGGGGACAATACAAATGCCCGACCGATCGGGGGGAAGCGGGAAGGCTCTATCCAGGCCAACGTCGTCAGTCCGATGAGCACAGCGCTTCGAGCGGTGAGGACACTTACTTCCAGAACATTTGTATAACACC
>CAYZLP010000409.1:0-5166 GCA_964478635.1 uncultured Caldilineaceae bacterium | reverse complement strand
CCAGGAGGCCGCCTGATTACGCAAATCCGTGTCCAATCAACCCGAGCCGGTACAGACCGTGCGTCGTTCCTGGAAGAACAAAAGGCGCTGCACGACGCCTGGAAGGCGGACATGGCGACCCTGATCCAGGGACAAAACGGGGCGCTACGGGATGTAGTCATGCAAACCGTGGCCAGGTTGCGGGGGCCTGCCGCGGCGGAAGCCGCCCTTCCTGCCCTACCCCCTCCCGCGATCCCGCATCCGCCCCGTCGCGCCGAAATCCCCGATTTCCGCCCCTGGCACTGGCTCGCCGCCGGGGCACTCCTCGGGCTGGGAGCCACACTGACGACCGCCCTCGCAACCTGGGGCTGGACGGGGATTGCGGGTCAATAGAATCCGGAGTCTGCCGCCGGCCAAACGACTTCCGTTGAGCGGATTCAGGCCGCGTCGAACTGGACCGGCTCGACCGCGTCCAGATCCACGGTTTGCCGGGCGATCCACAGGTCATGCAGATCTTGAAGCGCGAGCCAAGACTCCGGGGACCGGCCCAGCGCCTTGGACAGGCGCAGGGCCATTTCCGGGCTGACACCAGCGTCACCGTTCAGTATGCGGTTCAAGGTCGATGGCGCGACGGCCAGCTTGACCGCCAATTGTCTGGCGCTGACCCCAAAGGGCTCCAGGTAGACCTCGCGGATAAACTCGCCGGGATGGGGGGGATTGTGCATGGGCATCAGTGGTAATCCTTATAGTCGAGGAGGTACGCGTTACCTTCCCGAAATTCGAAGGTAAGCCGCCAGTTGGCATTGACCCAGATCGACCAGCGTCCGGCCTGATCCCCGCCGAGCGGATGAAGGCGAAATCCTGGCACGTCCATATCCTTGATCGTTGAAGCGGATTCCAGGGCGGCGAGCTGCATCCGCAGGCGCCGGGCGTGTTGTGCCTGAATCCCGGCGAGACTCCCCGACTCGTAGAAACGGGCGAGCCCCTTGTGGCGAATCGATGCGATCATGATCCGCAAGTGTAGCGTGTTGCGCGTCGCGCAACAAATAGCCAGCCGGAGCAAACTTCAGCGCACCGCCTAAGTCCTCACCAATCCTAGCGATGCAGGGTCCGCGCGGCGGACCCTGCCCGGCAGACTGTCTTGATGGAGGGACAGAATGGGACGGCGCGGGAGGTGGCGATGAAGGCGGCGGCGACGCTCCGGGGCCGAAATCAAACCGAAGCGGTCACGGCGTCGTTGCCGCCGATACCCATCTGCACTTTCCAGTCGTTACCTTTGGACAGGGTGATGAGGTCGGCATAGGGATTCTTACCCGCGGCAATCTCCGCCTCCATCTGCTCGCAGGACTTGGTGGCGAGCTGCATGGTCTCTTCAGCCTGGAGCAGCGCGTTCTGGAACATGTCGTAGAGACCCGGGTTCGCCCGCTGCAGGATGAGTGCCGGCAGTGCTGCTATGGCCGCACTCGCCGCGGCGGTCATAGCGTTCATCATATTGTCGACGCCAGCCGCGATGTCGTTGAGCGTGTTAGTAACCGCCGCTACGGGATCGAACTTGCCACAGCTGTAGCCAAGCCCCAGTTGTGCCGATCCGCCCAAGGTGACCGAGACGACCGACGGGTTGGCCGGGGCCGGAACGGGCTCAGCACCACCGATTTCGTAGTACCAAAGACTGTCTTCAGTCGGTGCCTGGGCGGCGCGCACCACATTACTTGCCAGCACGAGGACGAGCAGGCCGGTAGCCACGATGCGTTGACGTCCACGGCAGGTAGTGCTTTCCAAATGTTGCGCTTGTTGCGTGATCATGGTGGATAAGAGAACCAGTCAATATCGAACAGCAACCACTGCCCCCGGCGGCTGCAGCATTTGTAGGGACGCCAGAGATTCCAGGCGTAGTCGCCTGCTTCATCTACTCGACCACCACCCCAACCACTCAGGCTCGCGAGGTCGTTGGTGCCGAATACGTTGCAGGTCAATTTGGGCGTCGGCACGAGCATCTGCCAGGTGCCGGTGCGGTGATCCTTCTCCACCAGCGGACCGGGCGGCCAGACCTTCTGGCCGGATCCGCCTGAACCAGTAACCGGGATATAGACATGTGGCTGCGCGGCCCGAGTGACGATGTCGCCTGCTCTTTGAGCATTAATTGCAGCAGCCTTGGGCTCCTCCGCCTGGGTAGTCCAGCCGGTACGCGGATGTACGCTCCCCCAAGTTTGCAGGGGCCAGGTTCCAATCTCACGCATGCCGGGGACCCAGCTCGCCTCTCGTCCCGACGCCGCCTTGGGCTCGCAGAGGCGGTTGAATTTCCTATCCGTCTATCCGTATCCGTATCCGTATCCGTATCCGTTTATCCGTCCGTCTGCCTCACGCCGCCACATCGGGAATGATCTCGTCCGGGACCAGCGAGGCCTGCGCCGGCGCGTCCGTGGTAATGATCGCCTCGACCAGCTCGTCGGGATGATCCTTGAGACGGATGGTCCAGACATTGTAGGCCCCGGTCTTGACGCTCCATCTGCCCCCCGCAGGCAGATCGGCATAGAACACCTCGTCGCCCTTGAAGCTGATCCAATTGATCCGCAAGTTTGTCTTCGACTGGTTGATCACCGACAGCTCGACCGGTGCGCCATTGGGCATCGAGCGGCGCATCGAGCGGATGATCGATAGATAGGTCTCCAGCTTGGCCACCGTGGTATTTTCGGCGGCGGCGATCATGTCGAGGATGTCGGCCTTGTTGGCCTCGAAATCGTCCTCGGCCATCGCCCCCTGCAACAGGTCGAACACCGACGCATAGGCGCCAAAGGCCAGCATCAGTACCTTCTGGGCAGCGACGACGTCGTCCAGGCTGTGCTTGGCATAGCGGCGGGGTACGCCGGCGGGACTGATGCGGATCAGGGCGGCATGTATCCGGTCGAAACGGGCCCTTACCTGCTTGTCCAGCTTGTCCAGCATCCCGGTCTTGGCAACCAGCGCCGCTTTGGCATCGTCCACCTCAGTCTGCTTGGCGGCGAGCGCGTCCAGGACATCCTGCAGATCGTGGTTCATCTGCTTGGCCTGGAAATACGAGATCAGCACATCGATCCCGATACTCACCACGATCAGCGCCCCCGCCGACACCGCTCCCAAGAGCGGCGAAACCAGCGACGCATCCGCCGCCATCAGCGCTTCGGCGGCCTCGGCCGTGTCGATTGCGGCGGCGGCTTCGGCGACCGAGGATGCCTGGGCCGCTATGCCAAGCGCATCCGCCGATGCGGTCAACAGCGTCTCGGCCTCCGCGACGCCGACCACCACATCGGCCATCGCCATGTCGGTGACCGAGCCCAGCACCATCATCTCGGTCTCTTCGGCCAGGCCCGCAGGCACGGCATCGGCCACCAGCGAGGCCTGATGCAGCGCCAGCGCACTGGAATAATTGTAATAGCCCACCGCCAGCTTGTAGAGCGACACCGTCATCGCCAATAGCGAACTGCCCCCCAGAAACGAAATGCCGTAGTCGGCATAGTTAACCCAGGACGCGTTGGTGGGGTCCTTGTAATAGGCCTCCGTGATGGCGGCCTGCTCCTTCTCGGGCGATTTCACATGGATGTGGAGGCTGTTGAGAAAAGCGTTGCCCGCCGCGATGCTGTAGATCTTCGTCGACCGGGCGTTGAAGACCTCGACATCTGCCTTGAGCTGTTTGTAATCCGCATCGATCTTCTTGTGGTCTGTGTTGATCTGATCCCGCATCACCGGGTTCGACGGATAAAGAATGTCACCGATCCATTGTGCCATGGCGTGCCCTCCCCCTTTAGGAACCGATCCATTTGTGATGCTGCGCCACCACGCCGATATTCCAGCTCAGATGCACCTCTTCGCGCTCGCTGAACCCGACGGTATAGAAGCCCTCGAACCCGGTATCCTGATAGACGAGCCGCCAGCAGAGCCCGGCGCACAGGATGAACTCGGTCGAGGACTGGCCTGGATTGATCCCGCCATGTGATTGCACCGTGCCGTCCGGTTCCAGTTCCAGAAGCGCCGCGGGCGCAAAGCCCTCGTTGTGAAAATACATGTGGGGCATCGTCGAATGGGCCACGCTGCGCACCGGCGTCGGCTCGGCCTGGGCCAGGGCGTCGATCAGTTGCAGGTAGGTCTTGAACTTCGTGTCGTCCGAGACACCCAGTATCCTGCGCTCGATCGCCGTCATACTCTTCAGGTCGGCGGTGCTCTTGCCCTTGTTGTCCATGTAGTTGCGCAGATGGGTCAGCGTTCGGATATCCGCGGCAAAGCGGTTGCGCACCATCGTCTGATAGGCCGTTACGCTGTATGGATCGCGCTCCATGAAGACAAAACGGTTGCGCGGTCCCGGCTTGGGATCGAGCAGCGTGTAACAGGCATCGAGCACGGCGAAACGCTTGATCTCGTCGGCAATCGCGATCGTCAGCGCATGGTTGAACTTGGCCAGCGCCGCGCTAACCGCGCGCGCGCTTTCGACCTTGGGGGTCATGTTCGCAATCTCGCCTTCCAGCGTCGCCCTGTCCCACGATCCGGCCAGGAACGGCTTGATCGCGTCGAACGCCGTTGCCGCGACCCATTGATTGGCGGCCGTCCAGAGCGGACTGGACTTTGCCATGACATCGAGATCGGGAAATTGCAGCGACAGAACGCTCTGTTCCACGGGCGTCGAGAAATCGAGATGCGTTGTCAGCGCCTTGAGGTCCTCTCCGGTGAGGGTATCCTGCCGCGGCCTCAGCATCATCGCCGCATTGTTGACCAGCAGAGCCAGATAATTCGCGCGGCCGGCTTCGGCATTGTCATGTGCCTTGGGGATGGATGCCGACAGGAGCGTCAGCTCACTCGTGAGCAGACTGACCTGGGCCCGGCGTTTGGGATTGTCTGGATAAAGCAAATCGCCGAAGATTGTCATGGAAGCGTTCCAATGTTTGAAAATTTGCAGGCGAGATTGGCGCCCCCCACTATCATAGTGCGGCCCAAGGGAAGGGATAGGGATAAAGGGATAAGGGATAGAGGGATAAGGGATAGGGATAGGAAATCCAACCGCCCCTAAGGCTGATCTGAGCGGGACGCTACCATCGAAGGCGCGTTCAGGCAAGGCCGCTTGGGAAGGTGCAAAGCGGGGAGGTAGGTAAAAATCGGCAGTCCCGCTGACCGTACCCCTGAACCCGAGCCACGTTTGATGTGGGAAGTTGAGCATATCAG
>CAYZLP010000408.1:3688-5173 GCA_964478635.1 uncultured Caldilineaceae bacterium | reverse complement strand
TCAGAGCTAAATTGTTGGAACGTAACGATTCAGCCATCGGCCAAATAGAACGCGGATTGAGCGGATGAGGCGGATTCCCGCTGATCGATCTGGAATGAAGATCCGCGCAGATTCGGTAAATCCGCCTAATCAGCGTTCCATTTTTGGCCTGGCTGTATAGATACGAGACCGGAAAAATCCGCCTGATCGTTCGACAGGCTCACGACAAGTCCGCCGCATCCGCGAAATCCGCGGCCCATCTTTCCCGGGCAGCTACCGTTGAATTCCCACCATTCCGGCTTCTCGCCGTAGCGGCCACATCAACCGCAAAGGAGCGATCCTGATGGAGACCAACTATACCATTGAACAGTTGGAACGGGTCGACGACCTCATCAAGCGCAACGACATCCGCTTTGTCCGGATTCAGTTTTCGGACATCGTGGGCGTTGCCAAACAGATCACCATCCCCATCGGTCATTGGGGGGATGCTGTTGAACAGGGGATCTGGTTTGACGGCAGCTCCATTGAGGGCTTCGCCCGCATCGCCGAGAGCGACATGTATCTGGTGCCGGATTTGGACACCTTTGCCGTCGTCCCCTGGGAAATGGACCTGTCGACGGCGCGGGTCGTGTGCGATGTCTTCACGCCCGACGGTACGCCTTTTGAGGGAGATCCGCGCTATGTACTGAAGCGCCAACTGGCGCGCGCCGCCGAAATGGGTTTTGTCTATCAGGTCGGCCCTGAGCTGGAATTCTTTCTCTTCGAACGCCATCAGGACGGTCGCTTGCTGCCCCTCCGCCCCCACGACCGGGCCGGTTATTTCGATATCAGCACCGACCTGGCCCATAGCGTGCGCCGGCAAATGGTCGATGCGCTGCAGTCGTTGGGGATCGAGGTCGAAGCCTCCCACCACGAAGTCGCCATGGGGCAGAACGAGATCGACTTCCGCTATGGCCCGGCCCTCAGAACGGCCGACGACACCATGACCTTCCGCACGACGCTCAAGGCTGTGGCCCAGAAAAACGGCCTGCACTGCACCTTCATGCCCAAACCTATGGCCGGCGTCAACGGCAACGGCATGCATGTCCACCAGAGCCTCTGGCATCTGGATTCGGGCGACACGGCCATGTTTGATCCGAGCAATGAGTACGGCCTGAGCGGGACTGCGCTCCAGTTCATTGCCGGTCAGCTGCACCACGCCCGGGCGATTACGCCCATCCTGGCGCCCCTGGTCAACAGCTACAAGCGCCTGGTGCCGGGCTATGAAGCACCCGTTTACATTTCCTGGGGCCGGACCAACCGCAGCGCGCTCATTCGCATTCCGCGCATTACCAAGGGGCGCGACAAAAGCACCCGGGTCGAGCTGCGCTGCCCGGACCCAAGCGCCAATCCCTATCTCGCCTTCGCGGTCATGCTGGCATCCGGTCTGGACGGCATCGAGAAGAAGATGCTGCCGCCCAATCCTGCCGAGGAAGATCTCTATCAGGTCGACGGCATGCGCACCGG
>CAYZLP010000408.1:0-3588 GCA_964478635.1 uncultured Caldilineaceae bacterium | reverse complement strand
CCTTCCCGCGTCTCGGCGATGAGGTGATCGACCACGGCCCTGAGGTCGCCGTCGGTCGCGTCGTAGACGCGCAGCTGGCGATCGGCGCTGGTGCCGTTGTAGAGCATGTTTTCGATGGGCTTGATGTGTGCGGCCGTGCCGAGTTCGTCGATCTCTTCGGCCACCAGTTCCAGAAGTTCGCGCACGAGCTGGCGGGTCGGCACTTCTTCATTCTTGCCGAAGTCGATCATCTTGCCGTCCAGCCCATAGCGCATGGCCCGCCACTTGTTCTCCAAAATCAGTTCCCGCCGGTAGACCCGAAACGACACGTTCCTGCGGCGCAGCTTCCAGAGCCAGAGCACGATGGCCTGGAACAGGGCCGCGATGGCGATGGCCTCATCGGCCCGCGTGCAGATGTCGCAGACTCGGAATTCCAGAGTGGGGTACTGGTGGTGCGGGCGTACGTCCCACCAAATTTTGCTGGCGTCGGGAATGCAGCCGGTATTGACCAACGAACTAATTAGCCCGTCGAAATCGGCAGGCGTGCGATAGATGTCCTGGATGCCCGACCGGGGAAAGTCGGTAAAGATATTGGCCCGATAGCTCTTGAGTCCCGTGCGCCGGCCCATCCAGAAGGGACTGCTGGTCGAGAGGGCGAGAATGTGCGGCAACATGTAGCGGACAACGTTCATCGTATCGATGGCAAAGGCCCGATCCTCCACGCCCACGTGAACGTGCATGCCGAAGATGAGCAGCCGGCGGGCCAGCATCTGCATCTCTTCCAGCACGCCCAGATAGCGGGGGTAGGGCGTGACCGGCTGCTGGGCCCAGCTGCTAAAGGGATGGGTCGATGCGGCCACGATGGTGACGCCGTTGCGGTCGGCCAGATCGCAAATGAATTGACGCTGCTTGAGCAGTTCCTCCTTCACCTGTTCCACCGTGCCGCAGACGGGCGTCCCCAGTTCCACCATGGATTGATGGAGCTCCGGCTTCACCTCGCGCTCCACGAGGACCATTTTGTCCCCTTCGATCAGCTCGGTGATATACGAGCGCAACTCCCGGGTTTCCGGATCGACGATCTGGTATTCTTCCTCAATGCCCAAGGTGAGGGATGGTCGTTCAATCATGCCAGTTTCTCCGTTTCCCCGATGAGGTAATCTACGACGGCCGAGATATCTTCTCCTGCATCAGTCCAGGCCGCCAACTGTAGATCGGCGCTTGAGCCCCGCTCCAACATGGTATGAATGTGGTCCAGTTCGTTCAGGCTGCTCAGCTTGACGGCCATGGGCTCGACCCGGCCCAACAGTTCGCGGATGAGCTCCCGGGCCGGCTTTTCTTCCTCGACGCCGAAATCGATCATCTTGCCGTCCAGGCCGTAGCGAACGGCCCGCCAGCGGTTCTCGTTGATGAGGGTGCGATCGTAGATGCGGAAGGTCATGTTGCGCTGGCGCAGGTCGACCATCCACGCCACTGCGGCCTGCACCAGCGCGACGATGGCCAGCGTATCGTTGACGCTCGGCATGACGTCGCACACCCGGATCACCAGCGTGGGTTGCTTGTGGTGGGGGAGGATGTCATAGTACATCTTGCCCGGATCGGGGATGCAGTTGGTCTGGACCAGGGTACTCACGTAGTTGCGGTATTCCTGATAGCTGCCGAAATAGCCGGGAATGCCGGAGCGGGGCAGGGCATCGACCAGCACCTTCCGGTAGCTCTTGAGACCCGTATTCCGCCCGTTCCAGAAGGGGCTGCTGGTGGAGAGGGCCAGCATGTGGGGCAGGACGTAGCGCATGGCATTCATGACATCCACGGCCAGCTCCCGATCCTCCATCCCAACATGGATGTGCAGCCCGAAGGCCAACATGCGCCGGGCGATCATCTGGGCGTCCTCCAGCAGATTCAAGTAGCGCGGGCTGGGCATGGAGGACTTTTCCCAGCTGCTGAAAGGATGGGTGCCTGCAGCAATGATGCCCACGTCATTGGCCGCCCCCAGTTCCAGAATGTCCGAGCGCATGCGGATAAGCTGGCTGCGCGCCTCCTGGATATCTGCGCAGACGGGCATGCCGGCCTGGAGCACGGCGCTGCCTACCCGCTGCGCGATCTCGAATTCGGGCGAACGGTCCTGAATGGCCAGTTTGCGATCCGACATGGTCTGGGAGACGAATGCCACCAGTTCGCCGCTGGTCGGGTCGATGATCTGGTATTCTTCTTCAATACCGATGTTGTAGGATGGGTGGTACATGGTACGGTCCTTAAGATTGATTACGCCTTCTCGTCCACGATAAAGGCCGGTACGACGGAGCCGCCGCCGGCCGTGACGTTGAGCAGCGTAACGGAGCTCAGGCGTACGAGACAGCCGCCGACCGAATCCCCATGAAAGAGGAAAGGATCGCAGTCGACCAACCGGCGGCCGATGTAGATATCCCCCGTTGCGTCGACAAACGGGAAGAGTTCGTAGGCGATTTCAACCCGCTCCTGGACGATCAGCGGCTCATTTAGTCCTCGCTCCAGGGCCTGATTCCACTCGTTGTCACTCACCTCCCAGCCAATGACCACGCCGGCGCCGCCATAGTCGTCATTGGGCTTGATTACCAAATGGTCTTTGTTGCGGCTGGCCCAGAGCAACAGATCGATATGTTCGCCCTTGTTGTTGATCGTGAAGCGCTCCTCCACCACCCGCGTCCAGGGAATATGGGTATGGATTGTGCGCAGTTCCAGGGGCGTGAAGAGCTGCTCATTGCGTTCGTCGGAGACAAAGGCGAAGCTGGCCTTTTTGTGGAGGAGCTTGCAGTTGAACGGATTGGCCATGCAGATGGCACCGTCGCGCAAGGCGTGGACAATGGGGTGGTCGAGACCGTAGCGTCCGACCAACTCGGTGCTCAGAACGCGCTTGTAAATGAAGTCGACCGGACGTCCGTCGGCATACATCTGGCCGTTGCGGTAGTCGAGCTCTTCAGGGGTGCAGATGACGCCGACGATGCCGTGTTGGCCGAAATATTCGGCGAAGAGCTGGAATTCGGTGGTGGTGGGGACGCCATACCAATCGACGATGGCAATGGTCGGCAACTGGCTCTTCGTACCCCGCCATTCGTGATAGATTTGGAGCAGCGCATCCAGCGCGGACCGACGGGCCAGAATCGGCTCCACATGATACTTCTTCTGAAACGCCTGCATGACGGGTAGCTCCAGGAAGATTTCCGCCATGACGTCGCCGTAGGCCATGCCGGCCGGGCTTTCGCCATTGAATTCCACAAAATTCAGATTGACCCGGCCGTCTTCATGCCGGCAGAAGAAGCTGTCCAGGCGGGCGGTGGGGATGTTGGTCCCGTACCCTGTCGGAATCTGGACCAGCTCTTCCTCGAGAGGCGTCAGGTAGACCTGCGCGCGCAAGAGGGGGTCCGCCAACATGGCGTCGCTGGCCTTGCGAAAAACGGTCAGGAGGATTTCCGTCCGCTCACGCAGATAGTTCCACCCCCGCCGCGTGTGAAGGAGCGGGCGTACCACCGTGGCCAGGGGGCGATCGCCGAATACCAGCTTGTTTTCGCGCAGGCTCGGCTCCAGCACGCCCCAGCTATCCCTGCCCAAATGATCGACCAGGGCCAATTCGTT
>CAYZLP010000407.1:0-5175 GCA_964478635.1 uncultured Caldilineaceae bacterium | reverse complement strand
ACTGAGCCGGTCGTCACTGAGCCGGTCGTCACCGAACCGGTCGTCACCGAACCGGTCGTCACTGAGCCGGTCGTCACCGAGCCGCCGGTGATCTTGCCTCAGACCGGTAACAAGCTGGGCTTCTATCTCCACATTTCCACCAATCAAGACAATCTGTGGGAAGCCATTCGCCGGGTGCAGCCGCCGGTCATGCTGGTCCATGCCGACACGGCCAACAAAATGCTGCTCCAGGAGATCCGCCGCTTTCGCGCGCCCGATGCTTTCGTCATCGGCCGTCTCTACAAGGACAACCATACCCAGCGCATGATGCTGGAACACGATCCTGCAGGGAGCGGCCGGCGCATGGCCGAGGAGATTCTGGCCTACGACTTCGGCCTGGCGACCCAGAAGGGTGAAAATGGCCGCCCGCTCATCGATGCGTGGATGAGCCTCAACGAGACAGTGCCCGGCCCCAATTCGGATCAGTTTCAGGAGAAGCCCGAAGAGACCGCGCGCCTGCTGCACAACTACGATCTCTTCCAGGTCGCCTTCCGTCGGCGGCTGCAAGAAGCAGGGGTGGAAGCCGTAGCCTTCAACTTCGGCGCCGGCAACTTCGTTGAGGCGGAGCACTATCTGGACCATTTCCCCAATACCCTGGCCGAATACGTCTATCTGGGCTTTCATGAGTATGGCTGGCCCACTATGTACCCGGTCGCCACCAGCGCTACCAGCGCCGGCACCTACCGCCGCTGCCTGGACGGGATTCGCGCACGCTACGGCGATCGCCACCGGGTCATCATTACCGAAGCGGGGCTGACCCGCATGTACATGAATCCCCAGTGGGGGGACAAGGGTTGGCTCAACGTCGACGCGCCCCTGACCGAGGATCAGTACTGGCAATCCCTGGCGTGGTATAACGGCTACATGCTGGAGGACGACTACGTGCTGGGCGCCTGCCTCTACGAGGTGGGCCACCACGGCGACTGGGTAACGTTCCGCCACTTGGGCAAGGACGACGATGGACGGGACATCCGTCTCATCGACCGTATCGTGGCCCTCAAGGAAGGCGCGGCCCAGCCCGCGGCTGTTCCTGCACCCGTGCCCGCGCCGGTCCCTGCGCTTGCCCCCATCACGATTCACGGTACGGTTACCCTGCATGGCCGGGCCGTTGCAGGGGCCACCGTGCGTCTCATCGGCGGCGGCGAAACCCTGGGCGGGCAGCGCAACGCTGCGCTCCACGCGCCCCATTACGTGACCTGGTCACGCCGCACCGACGCGATCGAGGGGTCACTCTGGGCCGTCTGGCAGCGGGAAGTGGCCCAGGCGGTGGCCGGCATTTCCTGGCCCGAATTCCGGCGCACGGCCGCGGACTACAATCCAGACCTGCTGACGGACGACGGCGAGTTTGTGTTGGGCAAGCCTTACTGGCTGCCCGAAAACAGCGAAGTCGTCTATGACCTGGTCTGGGACCGACCCATGACCGGTTTTGACGGCAACCTCTGGATGGCCTGGCAGCGCTTCGTCCAGAACAAGGTGCTGGGACTCGACTACCCGCGCTTCAAGCAGCTCGTGGTGAAGCACAACCCGGATCTGAAGAAGGACGGCCGCTTTGTGGCCGCGAAGCAGTACAACCTGCCCCGGAATGCAGAGCACAAGAAGTATGCGCTCCAGGCCTGGACCAACAGTCGGGGCGGTTACAGCTTCAAGGACGTGCCGCCGGGATCGTATGAGCTGGTCATCACGGCGCCGGGCGCCCTGCCCTATGCCACCGGCTTTTCCTGCCTGGAAGAGACCGTCATCAACGTCGCGTTACTGCCCACCGTCGAGCCGGCGCCGCTCGACGTTGCAGCCGCGCCCGCCGTAGCCGGTCACGACTTCGTGCGCGTCCATGGCAACGAATTTGTGGAGCAGGGCCGGGTCTTCCGCTTCATCGGCGTGAACATCCGCGGCCTGGCCCACTACGGGGATCCCAATACGCTGCGCTACTCGGTGGAAGGCCACCGGGAGGAGCAGCTCCGGGCCGCGTATGAGATGGGTGCACGGGTCGTGCGCATCTTCCTCCCCACCATGCACGCCGACGCTGACGAAACGGTCCGTCGCATGCGCGGGGTGCTCGACCTGGTGCGCGATCGCTATCCCGGCCTCTACATTCTGCCGGCCTTCGCCAATCTCTACGCCGACGTGCCCTTCCGCATTCCGGGTGACGAGGGTTTCTATGCGCGCATCGACCCCAATTTCCATGCCGAGTTGCTGACTGCGGCCTTCTTCACCGGCGGTTACGGGCGCCATTATCTGCCCTTCGTACACAAGGTAGTCACCGCCTTCCGGGACGAGCCCATCATCTTTGCCTGGGAGATCGGCAACGAACTCAAGCTCGATCCGGCCGGCCCCATCGGCGTCGACAACCCGCAACTGAACGCGTTTATCAACTTCATGCATCTGGCCGCGCGGGAGATCCGCAATCTCGATCCGAATCATCTCGTCACGACCGGCATGATCAGCACGCGCCACGCATCACTGGTCAACGACGCGCTCAAGCGGCGCCTCTACGACACGCCCCTCTTCGATTTCATGACGATTCACTGCTACAACGAAGAGTATCACGAGGACGACAGCGGGCTGGCCCACGTTCTGGGCATGCCCTATATCGTCGAGGAAGCCGGTTTCGGCAACAAATACGGCCGGGACCGGAGCGGCCACGTGCGTCGGGATATGGACCGCTGGTTCAGCGCGGGCGACGGCGCCCGGGGCTACATGCAGTGGGGCTTTATGGCCACAAGCAATGACATGGGCGACGGCGATGGCGATTCGGGCATGGACCGCAGCCTGCACCATGACTGGGATCCACTCTTCAGCGCTTATCGGGAGCGGGCCACCCACCTGGCCCAGCATCGCCCGGAAGTCAACCTGCCGCCCAAACCGGTGCGGCCGCCCAAACCCAGCGGTTTCGTGGAAGGGGGCACGGTCTATGCCCACACTGTCGTTAACGTGCGGGCAAGTGCCGGTCACATCGCCAAAGCCGACGGTGACGTCCTCGGTCAGCTGGCCTTGGGGGCGGAGGCCACCATTCTCGGCGCGTCGAACCAAAAAGACGGCCTAATCTGGTGGCCCATTCGCGGCACCCTGACCAGCGGCGCCACTGTCGACGCCTGGGCTGCAGAAGCGATTCCCGGCCAGATCCTGCTCAGCGCGGCCCGGCCCCTGTGAGCGAATGAAGTCCATTCCGGGATTCGGCCACGACCACTTGTGTTACCGAAAAAGTCGTGGCCGAATCCCGGAATGCTAGCAAATAAACACACCACCTGAATCCCGCCAACAGCAACGCTTCTTCATCCCTCGAAAGGAGTCTTGACGTGCCACGCCGAAAAGTGCAGTTTGTTCAGGGCGCTTACTATCACCTCTACAATCGAGGCGCCGGCCGCCAATCCATCTTCAGGACCGAGGATGACTTTTTTCGTGTGCTACGCTTGCTCAAGAGAGTGAGTGGCGCTTGCAGCATCACCATCATTGCTTACTGTCTGATGCCCAACCACTATCACTGGCTCGTCCGCCAGGATGGTCCGGCCCCGGCTCGACTCTTGCCTCAGCGCGTTTTTGGCAGCTACACACGCACCTTTAATCGGATCCATAAACGTCAGGGGACGCTGTTTGAAGACAGGGTCGATGCACGGCAAGTTGATGACGAAGTGTATCTTCGCCAACTCTGCCGCTATATCCATGCAAATCCGGTACATCATGGTTTCGTCACTACGCCGGAAGCATGGCCCTATTCTAATTTTCGTGAATGGGTTGGGCTGCGTCAAGGAAGGCTTGTAGACGAGGCATTTGTGAAGGAACACTTCCCCGATCGTGCCGCTTATTGGCAGTCAGTTGCAGCGTATGGGGATGATCATGCAACGCAATCTGCTTGAGGCCGGTGTGCGTATTGAGGAGAGTAGACGGCCGATTCATTCCGGGATTCGGCCGATTCATTCCGGGATTCGGCCACAACTTCTCCGGTAACCCAGGTGGTGCTGGCCGATTCATTCCGGGATTCGGCCACAACTTCTCCGGTAACCTAGGTGGTGCTGGCCGAATCCCGGAATGAGGCATGCAATACGCGCGCCTTCGGTTCGCTCAACTACTCGGCGGCAACGGGCAGCTCACCCAGCAACTCCAGCGCCTTGAGCAGCTGCGCATCTTCGCTCTCCAGTACTTCCTGGGCCGTCATCTCTTCCAGCTCGTCGGCCGACAACAGGTCCGCGGCCACAGAGAGGATAACCTCCTCGTCAGGCGCCACGCCCTGCTTGCGGATGGTGCGCCCTTCGGCCGTGAGCCACTGGCGCGTGCCCAACATAAGGGCCGATCCGTCGTCCAGGACAAAGGGCTCCAGTACAGTACCGGTGCCGAAGGTGGTCTCACCCACCAGATCGGCCCGATCGTAGTCCTGGAGCGCGCCGGCCAGAATCTCGGCGGAACTGGCCGAGCCGCCGTTTATCAAGGCCACCATGGGAATCTCGGTGGCGATGCCGCCGGGACGTACCCCGTAGGAGCGAACGTTGCCCTCGGCATCTGACTCCTGGAGCACGTTGCCGCTATCCAGGAACTGGCTCGTCACCCGCACAGCCTGTTCCAGCAAGCCGCCGGGATTGTTGCGCAGGTCCAATACGAGGGAAGTGGCGCCGGCCTTTTCCGCCGCCTGGATCGACTCGCGCAGATCGTCCGTTGCATTGGCGTTGAACTGGCTCAGGCGGATCAACGCAGCGTCGGTACCAGGAATCATGGCCCAATCCGCCGCAGGAATTTCGATCTCACCACGCACAATGGGAATCTCGTAGCTGTCGGTGTTCTCGCCGTCCAGTCGCAGCACGCTCAGGATCACCTCGCTGCCTGCGGGCCCGCGGATCGTATCCACAATTTCACCCAGATCGCGCCCGGCGGTATCTTCGCCATCGACTGCGGTGATGATGTCGCCTGACTTGATACCGGCTTTGTCCGCCGGTGAGCCGTCAAACGGCGCAACGATGACGGGCATGCCGTCCTCAACGCCGATGCGGGCGCCAATGCCGCTAAACTTGCCGGAAATGTCGCTGCGCTGGCTTTCCAGCTCTTCCGGCGTCAAAAAGGCCGTATGGCCCTGATCGCCCAGGGCATTCAGCATACCCTCGATGGCGCCGTAGGTCAGATTGGTATCGTTGAGCACCTCCCGGTCGACAA
>CAYZLP010000406.1:0-5181 GCA_964478635.1 uncultured Caldilineaceae bacterium | reverse complement strand
ACGTGGTCGGCCTTGTCGCCGGGCAGCACCTCGGCAAAGACCCGGTCGATGCCCACCTGCCGGGCAATGGCCTGGGCCGTGGCTTCGTTGTCGCCCGTCATCATGACGACGGTCAGCCCCATTTCCTGCATGCGCCGGATAGCCTCGGCCGAGCCCTCCTTGATGGTATCGGCCACGCCGATGAGCGCCGCGGCCTCGCCGTCGACGGCCAGCCACATGACCGTTTTGGCTTCGGCCTGCAGCGCGGCGGCCTCGTCTTCCAGGCCGTTGAGGACAATCGCTTCCCGATCCATAAGCCGCCGGTTGCCCAGCAAGACGGCATGGCCATCCACCGTCGCGGAGATACCGTGACCGGCGATCCCCTCGAAATTGGCCGGTTCGCCGAGGGCTAATTCCTGTTCCTGGGCAGCCCGGACGATTGCCTCACCCAACGGATGCTCGGAGCCCCGCTCGGCCGACGCGGCCAGGGTGAGGAGATAGGCGGCAGGGTCTAGATCGGCGGAAGATTGAAGCTGAAAGACGGGAGACTGGGGGCCCGCGCCGGCGGCAACCAATTCACCGACTGGCTGCGCTACCCAATCCTGCATCTTCCGTCTTGCTTTTTCCGCCACCACCACGTCCGTCACCGCCGGTTCGCCCCGGGTGATCGTGCCGGTCTTGTCGAGCACGACGGCCGTCAGCTTGTGAACCTGCTCCAGCGCGGCGCTGTTCTTGAAGAGAATGCCGTATTCCGCGCCCTTGCCGACGCCGACCATGATGGAGGTCGGCGTGGCCAAACCCATGGCGCAGGGGCAGGCGATAACCAGGACGGCGATCAGGCGCAGGAGCGCGGGCACAAAGCCCGCCCCCGCCAGGAGCCAGATGCCGAAGGTCGCAAAGGCGATAACGATGACCGCCGGCACGAACCAGGCCGCGACCTGATCGACCACGCGCTGGATGGGCGCCTTGCTGCCCTGGGCCTGCTCCACCAGCTTGATGATCTGGGCCAGGGCCGTCTCTTTGCCCACCTTGGTGGCCTCGAACTTGAGCAGCCCCTGCTTGTTGAGCGTCGCGCCGATGACGGCGTCGCCGGCCTGCTTCTCCACGGGCAGGCTCTCACCCGTAAGCATGCTCTCGTCCACGGCCGATGCGCCGTGGACCACGACCCCGTCCACCGGGATCTTCTCGCCGGGGCGGACGATGACGATGTCGCCGACCTCCACTTCGGCAATGGGAATGTCGATCTCCGCGCCGTCGCGCACGATGCGGGCCGTCTTGGCCTGGAGGCCCATGAGCTTCTTGATGGCCTCGCTGGTCTTTCCTTTGGCCCGGACCTCCAGCAGCTTGCCCACCACGATCAGGGTGATGATCATGGCCGACGTCTCGAAGTAGACGTGATGCCCCAGCGCGTGGCTGCCCATGCTCAGGGCGATGAGGACCGCGACGCTGTAAAAATAGGCCACGGACGAGCCCATGGCTACGAGCACGTCCATGTTGGCGCTGCCGTTGCGCAAGCTCTTGTACGCGCCCAGATAGTAGTCCCAGCCCACGTAGAACTGGACAGGCGTAGCCAGGGCGAAGAAGAGCCAGTTAACCCAGGCCGCGTCGGCCCAGGGTCCCCAGAGGCCAAAGTCACGCCCCATGCTCAAGATGAAAAGCGGCGCGGTGAAGACCACGCCCACGATGAGGCGCTTCCACTGGTGGCGGATTTCGGCTTCCCGGGCCGCGGCTTCGGCATCTTCCAGGGCTTCGCCGGCTCCGGTCTGCACCACGTCGTAGCCGGCCTTGCGCACGGCCGCCACCAGATCGGCCCGCTCGACCACGCCGGGGACGTAGGTCACCGTCGCCTTTTCGCTGGCGTAGTTGACGGACGCATCCAGCACGCCGTCGACTTTGCTGAGCCGGCGCTGGATCGTATTGGCGCAGTTGGCGCAGGTCATGCCCAGCAGGGTCAGTTCCGTTGCGGCCGTGGGCACCTGATAGCCGGCCCGCTCCACCCGCGCGATGACGTCGGCCAGCACCTCTTTGGCGCTCATGACCGCGGGATCGTACTCGACCGTCAGTTTTTCGCTGGCGTAGTTCACATTGGCGCCGTCAACGCCCTCGACCTTTTTGGCGTTGCGCTCCACCGCGGCCACGCAGTTGGCGCAGGTCATGCCGAGGACGGGGACGGTCAGTTGGACAGGGTTGGACATTGTGACTCCGTTCACGTAGGAGTCCTGCAGACTGTGCAAAGGGTGGAAGCGGCTCGATCATCGGATCGAGTCCGCCTCATCCGTTGCACCGGACTCACCACACAGCGTTCCCTACGCGGCCTTTTCAGCCGGATAGTTGATCTCCTCCAGCAGCGCTTCGATCTGCTCCCAGGTGGCCGGGCTGTCCCACGCCACGGTGACCTGCTTGGAGGCTTCTTCGGCCTTTACGCTGGAGACGCCGGCCAGATCGCCCACTTCCATTTCGATGGTGCGCGTGCAGTGACCGCAGCTGATGTTGGGAACGACGAATGTCTTGGTGGTCATGAGTGGTTGCTCCTTTTTCTATTTCTTGCTGGTAACTTCGAATACGCTGGTAATCTCTTGCAGCACCGCTTCCCGCTCCCCGGCATCATTGCCCTGGATGGCGGTGGTGACGCAGGTGCGCAGGTGGTTGTCGAGGATGAGGGTGTTGACCTTGTTGAGCGCAGCCTGAACGGCCTGGATCTGGCGGATCACGTCGATGCAGTAGGTATCATCTTGCACCATGCGCTCGATGCCTTTGATATGGCCGGCCGCGCTGGCCAGGCGTTGGGCCACTTGCTTTTTGGTCAGATCGTCCATTGGATGCGCTCCTGTCACTCCCACCCCCCTCCGGGGGGGGTCTGATGGGAGGATTATGGATCGGATTGGCGCGGTTGTCAAGATCTTCATTGGAGGCATTCCACACATCTACCGTAGCCTGAGCTTGTCCCACCTCCGTAGCCTGAGCTTGTCGAAGGCGGGTCTGCCACACATCCGCCTTCGACAAGCTCAGGCTACGGGGAGAGAAGCGCTCAGGCTACGGTGGTTAGGTACGCTCAGGCGGCAGGGGTTGGCAAGAGTGAGGCAGGCTATGTTTTTTCCAGCGTCTCCGTCATGACCCACGCGACGACGACGCCCGAGGCTGCAGTGATGGCGGCGATGGTGAGGATGGCCCAGTTGACGCCCAGGAGGTCGGCCAGGATGCCGGTGAGGAGCGCGCCGACCGCGTAGCCGCCATCCCGCCAGAGGCGATAGACGCCCACGGCCGAGCCGCGCCAGGTCGGATGGGCCACGTCGCTGACCGCAGCCAGGAGCGTGGGGTAGACCAGGGCCGTGCCCAGCCCCATAAGAACGGCCGCGAACCCCCACATGCCGAAGCTGCGCCCGGCCACGATCAGGCCGATCCCGGCAGCCTGGACCCAAAGCCCGGCCACAATCAGCCATTTGCGGCCCCAGCGGTCGCTGAGCGCGCCGGTGAAGAGCTGGGCCACGCCCCAGACGCCGGGGTAGAGCGCAGCAATGATGCCGATGCGGGCCACGCTCAGGCCTGCGCCGGCCAGGAACAGGGGCAGCAGCCCCCAGACCATGCCGTCGTTGAGGTTATTGACAAGTCCGGCCTGGCTGGCAGAGAAGAGGTTCTTGTTACGCCAACTGGTGATGAGGATGACCTGGGCAAAGGTCGGCGCAGCGCTTGCCGCGCCGGCCGGGTCAGTCTGACGCGCTTCCAGCTGGGCGAAGGGACGGGTTTCCCGGACAAAAAAGAGGGAGAGCAGCAAGCCGGCCAGGGCGAAGCCGATGCCGAGGTAGAAGGGCTGAGGGCGCAGGGCATAGGTCGCCGCCAGATAACCGGTCGCGAGGGCGGAAAGGGAAACGGCCAGATAGCCGGCGAATTCATTGAGTCCCATGGCCAGACCGCGCTGCTTGGGCCCCACGAGGTCGATTTTCATGATCACTGTGGTCGACCAGCAGAGACCCTGGTTGATGCCCAGGAGGACATTGGCGAAGACAATCCAGCCCCACGTCGGCGCAAAGATGATCAGCAAGGGTACGGGCAATCCCACCAGCCAGCCCGCGATCAAGATCGGCTTACGCCCCAGGCGGTCGCCCAGCCCGCCGGCCGCCAGGTTGGCCAAGGCCTTGACAATGCCGAAGCTGATAATGAAGGAGAGAATCACCGTGCGCGAGAGGAGACCGAATTCCACCTCCGCAATCAGCGGGACCACCGTGCGCTCCAGCCCGACCATCGCGCCCACGAAGGCGTTGACGACGACCAGGAGCGCGAATTGCTGCCAGTTGTTGCGCAAACCCAGCTGGAGGGTTGACGCCGCGCGCTGCGTGCCAGTTGTCATGGAAAGGCTTTTTGTTTGCGGCGACGGAAAATGCGCATGTTCTGTCTCCTTGGTGATCTGCATACCAGAAGGGCGGCAGATGGGAAGAAGATCGGCAAACCTCGGTTCTGTGGATCGATTCCGAAGGATCACGCGGCCGGAGAGCGTGTCTCGACATGACTACACACGGTGTGTACATTGTACCATCGGTCGGGCAGTCCAGCGCGGATCGATTTTGGCCGTAAGCGCAGAGATCGGTATGATAGTGCCTTCGTACTGCACTGGTGCGTTCGTTTGCCTACCAAGCACCAGCCCAAACGATTAGAAAGACTGCGTCGCGTATGGGTACACACTTTTCTGCTCTCTCTCGCTTGACCACTGCCGCGCTCTTGCTATGCGCAGTCCTGCTTGCCCTGACCAACGCGCCCGCGAGGGCCGACGATCATGCGGAAAGCAGCGAACCGGCCGATTTCCGCGCGGCCTGGCCGCCCCTGCCCGAGCGGGCGCCGCGCATCGGCCCGAGCCTGCTCCTCCACCACCCCCTCCCGGAAGCGATCCCGGCGGAGGAAAAGTGGATCGATGTCGACCTGAGCGAACAGCGGTTGGTTGCGTACGAAGGCACGCGGCCTGTGCGTTCTTTCATCGTCTCTACGGGCCTGCCCGGCACCCAGACCCGGGAAGGCGTCTTCCGCATCTGGACGGCCACGCGTATCCAGGATATGGACGGCGACAACCCGGCGGCGGCCGACTACTACTTCCTGCCTGATGTGGAATGGGTCCAGTATTTTGATGGGGAGATCGCGTTTCACGGCGCGTACTGGCACAATAACTTTGGCCAGCCCATGAGCCGGGGTTGCGTCAACATGCGCAACGAGGAT